>JAGQXA010000638.1 GCA_020436865.1 Saprospiraceae bacterium
GAACCCGACATCCGCCTGGACTACAACCGCGACTGGATCGAACAGGCTTTGGAGATCATCAACGGGAAAAACGATTGAATATGAAGACCTACATTGCGCTCTTACGGGGCATTAATGTCAGCGGACAAAAAAAGGTACCGATGGCCGAATTGAAGGCCTGCCTGGAAGACCTGAGCTACCGGAACGTCCGAACCTACATACAAAGCGGGAATGTCGTCTTCCAAAAAGCCGATGCCAGTCCGGCACAGTTGGAAAAGCAGATCGAAGATCAACTCCTGGCCCGGTTCGGCTTCCAGGTGCCGACCCTGGTGAAAGAGCCGCCGGAACTGGAGTACGTATTGAACCACAACCCCTTCCTCCGGGAAGGCAAAGATCCCGACCGACTTTACCTGACCTTCCTCGCCGACACGCCGGCGGCCGAACGGGTCGCCCTTCTGGACGAAGTGGATTACAGCCCGGAGGCCTTCGTGCTGGATGGCAAGAATATTTTCTTCTTCTCTCCCAGCGGTTACGGCCGCGCCAAGATGAACAACAATTTCTTCGAGCAAAAGCTGAAGGTCGACGCTACGACCCGCAACTGGCGGACGGTGAACAGACTTTGGGAGATGGCCGGGGAGGAGTAGAAAGATGAACGTAGAACGATAAAAGAGTGCACATGGAAAACCTACAGGAACAATTCGGCAACATCGACATCTATTTGTTCGACCAGCTTCTGAAAGGCGCCTACGCCGATTGCCGCTCGGTCGTCGACATCGGCTGTGGGGGAGGGCGCAACAGCTACTACTTTCTGAAAAACGGATATGAGGTGTTCGCGATCGATCAAGATCCGGAAGCCATTGTCGCAATGCGGCGATTGGCCGCGGGATTGGCCCCGCAGCTTCCGGAAGAGAACTTCGTACTTGGAGATCTGCTCGACATGCCCTTTGAAGACGAACGATTCGATCTGGTCATCTGCGTGGCCGTGCTACATTTTGCACGTGATGTCGATCATTTCGAACAGATGCTGCACGCCATCTGGCGGGTGTTGAAGCCCGGCGGCTTCCTCCTGGCGCGCCTGGCCTCCGATATCGGCACCGAGCAGTTGGTCGAGCCCGTCGGTCAGGGTCGCTATTTGCTGCCCGACGGCACCGAACGTTTCCTGGTCAACCAGGAAATGCTGATACATTACACGGAAGCCCTCGGCGGCGCCTTGCACGAACCCCTCAAGACCACCAATGTGCAAAATCTACGCAGCATGACGACCTGGTGCGTGCGCAAAGGGCAGCGTTCCCCCAAGTGATCGGATCACTTTAGTGATCGGATCACTTAATTACCAAATCGGGAGCATTTGGCCACTGACAGTTTGCGTTAGATCTGGACTGGCAGTTTTACTCAAAAAATCAATTTCTGACAATCATACGTCTGACAATCAGTTGATTGCTGAAATTACCCGCCTAAATTCCTATCTTGCTGCAATGAAGAAATTGCTTTTTCCCTCACTAGCCTGGTCGATCATTGTCGGGCTTTCTTCCTGTATCTCCGGTTCAAACCAACAACAGGCCGACTACCTCCTGCTCGTGCACGAAGGCGATTCATTCGAATTCGGGACCCCTTGCGGATACGCAACCCCTCAGGGGGATACAGTCATCCCTCTAGGCAAGTACTTCCACTGCTATACCGACACCTTTCGGACACAGGCGGTGGTGCTCGATCAAGACGGGATCTGCAAGGCGATCGACCGGAACGAAGAAGAGATCTACCGCGTCATGTGGTACGACAACGGGCCCGACTACCTGGTCGACGGGCTCTTCCGGATCATTCGCGACGGGAAAACGGGCTATGCCAACGAGCAAGGGGAGGTCGTCATCGAGCCCCAGTTCGCCTGCGCTTTCCCCTTCGAGAACGGCAAGGCCAAAGTAGCGCTGAACTGCACCCTGACGGAAGATGGGGAATATACCGTCATGGAGAGCGACGAGTGGTTCTACATCGACAAAACGGGAAACCGAACCGAATAAAACCCATTATTATGAATCCAATTCTCAAGAACGTCCTGGCCGTGCTAGCCGGCCTGATCGGTGGCGGGCTGGTCAACATGGGCCTCGTCACGCTGGGGCACACGCTCGTGCCCGTACCGGAAGGGGTCGACCTATCCACCATGGAAAGCATGAAAGCCACCATGCACCTCTTCGAAACCAAGCACTACATCTTCCCCTTCCTGGCGCATGCACTGGGCACGCTGGTCGGGGCCTATCTGGCTGCTCGCATCGCCGCCACCCGCAAAATGACCTTGGCCATGGTCATTGCCGTCGTGACGATGGTCGGTGGCGTAATCGCCGTCACCCAACTGGCGGCTCCGGCCTGGTTTAACGCCCTCGATCTGATCGTCGCCTATCTGCCGATGGGCTGGCTCGGCGGCAAACTGGCGATCGGCAAGAAATAATGCCCGTCAAGTACGACCGGATAGGCTCCGGTTACAACCGCACCCGTAAGGCCGACCCACATCTGGCCGACCGAATGTTCGAGCTGTTGCAGGTCGGGCCGGGAAGCAGCTGTCTCGACATTGGCTGTGGAACCGGCAACTATACCGTAGCGTTGGCGCGTCGGGGTCTGGCGTTCACCGGCGTCGACCCTTCGGAGAAAATGTTGGAAAAGGCAAGCCTAGCGAACCCACAAGTACGCTGGCTACAGGGAACGGCCGAAGCCATCCCGCTCCCGACCC
>JAGQXA010000639.1 GCA_020436865.1 Saprospiraceae bacterium
AGCCCGCTGCCGAAAGTCGTTGACCATGCGGGCGAAGTTGTCGAGGGCGTTGCGGGCGCGCGAGTTGACCTGCAGATGGGGCAGTAATTCCCACATCGTCTTGCCGGAATCGCCCGCCTCGCTGCTGAGCTTATCTACGGTGGTATTGCCGATGCCGCGGCGCGGGTAGTTGATCACCCGCCGCAGAGCCTCTTCGTCGGAGGGGTTGACGGCCAGCCGGAAGTAGGCGATCAGGTCTTTGACCTCCTTGCGCTGATAGAACGACAATCCGCCGAACACCCGGTACGGAATGTTGTACCGCCGCAGGAACTCCTCGAAGATCCGCGACTGGGCGTTGGTGCGGTAGAGGATGGCGATATCGCTGTTGCTCAGGTGATAGCGGTTCTTTTGTTCGAGGATGGTGTCGGCAACCCGCTTGCCTTCTTCGTTGTCAGATACGGCTTTGATGAGCTTGATGCGTTGGCCGTCGCCCTTTTCCGACCAGATCGTCTTGGGGATCTGTCGCTGGTTGTAGGTGATCACCTCGTTGGCCGCCTGCACGATGTGGTGGGTCGAACGATAGTTCTGCTCCAGCTTGAAGGTCTGTATCCCATGATGCGAAAAATCGGCCTCGAAGTCGAGGATGTTCTGGATAGTGGCCCCGCGGAAGGCGTAGATGCTCTGGGCGTCGTCGCCGACTACGCAGATATTGCGCGGACTGCCCTCGTAGTTGACCAGTTTCTTGACGATGGCATACTGCAGGTGGTTGGTATCCTGAAACTCGTCGACAAGCACATAGCGGAATTTCTTCTGGTACTTCTCGCGCACTCCGTCGGGATTCTTCTGCAGCAGTTCGTACAGGCGATAGAGGAGATCATCGAAATCCATCGCGCCGGAGCGCTTGCAACGAGCCGAGTATTTTTCGTAGATCTTTTGCAGGTGTGGCCGCTTGGCGGTAAAGTCTTGCTGCATCAGGTCCTTATCGTCGGCATACAACTTCGGCGAGATGAGGTTGCTCTTGGCCGAAGAGATGCGCGCCCGCACGGTATTGACGTTGTAGGCTTCCGGAGAGAGGTTCATCTCTTTGATGATGGCCTTGAGCACGCTCTTGGTATCTTCGGTATCGTAGATCGTAAAATTGGAGGGATAGCCGATCTTCTCGGCTTCCACCCGCAGGATGCGGGCGAAGATGGAGTGGAAGGTGCCGGCCCAGACCTGATTAGCCTTTTCGCCCACCACGCGCTCGATCCGGGCCTTCATTTCCCGGGCCGCCTTATTGGTGAAGGTCAGCGCCAGGATCTCCCAGGGCGCTGCGCCCTCCTGGATCATGTGCGCAATGCGATAGGTCAACACGCGGGTCTTTCCCGAACCCGGGCCCGCAACGACCAGTACCGGCCCGTCGATGGCCAGCACCGCCTGGCGCTGCACATCGTTGAGCTGTTTCAAATAGGCTCTTCCTGTTTGATCCATAGAATGCTGCTTCAAAGCGAACAATACCCCACATTTACTTACTGCCGTCTTTCCTCCATCCGTTTCTGCCGCTCCTCTTCGTGCTCGAGCGCTTCCCAGTACTCAACCGCCCGCCGCGTATGCGGGATGCAAATAGAGCCGCCTACCAGATTGGCGATGGCGAAGACTTCGAAGACTTCCTCGCGATTCACGCCCAGTTCGAAACAGGTGCCCAGGTGATAGCGAATGCAATCGTCGCAGCGAAGCACCATCGAGGCGACCAGCCCCAACAACTCTTTGGTCTTGGCGTCGAGGGCCCCGTCCTGATAGGCATTGGTGTCTAAGTTAAAGAAACGCTTCAACACTTTGTTGTCCTGCGCCAGGATCTTTTCATTCATCTTGGCGCGATACTCGTTGAACTCGGTGACCTGCGACATGAGCAATGGATTTTTGCGAAAAAGTAGGCCGACCCTCGCTGGGTTTGCATCAAAGAAATTGGATTTATTAGAGAAATCCAATTTCTTTGAAGGAAAACGATGAACCAACTTCGCAAGCGGCTGACTCTCTGGGGACTGACGATGATCGCCGTCGGCTCCTGCATCGGATCGGGGATCTTTCTCACCCCCTACAAGATCGTCGAGGCCCTGCCGCACCACGGCTTCGTGCTGCTCGTCTGGGCGGTGGGAGGACTCATTGCCCTGACCGGCGCGCTGACCTTCGCCGAATTGGGCAGCATGTTCCCAAAGGCCGGCGGCGTATACGTGTTCCTCCGGGAGGCCTATGGCGAACTGACCGGCTTTCTCTACGGCTGGGTGATCCTGCTGGTGGTCAACACCGGCGCGCTAGCCGCGCTCGGGGTCGGGTTCGCCCTCTACATGAGTTTCTTCCTGCCGGACCTGTCGGCAAACGCCCAGCTGGGCCTGGCCGTCGGAACCATTGCCGGACTCACGGCGATCAATTGCGTGGGGGTTCAGTTCAGCCAGGGAATGGCCAAGCTCTTTACCGGCCTGAAGCTGGCCGCCATCGCCGGGATCATCCTGGTCGGCATCCTGTACTACGAGCCGCAGGCCGTAAACCTGCATTTTTCCCTTTCGGACGATCGTCCGGCCCATCTGTTCAGCGCTCTGTTGGTAGCCCTGATCGGCGTGCTCTGGTCGTTCGGCGGCTGGCACCACGCCACCTACGTGGCCGGCGAGGCCATCGATCCGCAACGCACCGTGCCGCGCGCCATGATCCTCGGGGCCCTGATCGTTACGGTCACCTACGTGCTGGTCAACCTCGCTTACATGATGCTATTGCCTCTGCCCGGCATCGCCGGAAGCCAGCGCGTAGCCGGCGATGCCGTGGCAACGATCTTTCCCTGGGGCGGAAAAGCGGTGGCCATCGGCATCGCCGTATCGATCTTCGGCACGATCGCCATTTACACGATGTCGGCGCCGCGCATTTACTTCGCCATGGCTCGCGACGGGCTGTTCTTTTCCCAGCTGGCCTATGTGCACCCCCGCTTGCAGACGCCCATCAACGCCATGATCGTACAGGCGGTCTGGGCCGTGATCCTGCTCCTCTTCTGGGGTACCTTCGAAGATCTGATCACTTATGTCACCTTCATGGATATCGTGTTCATGACCATGACCGGCGCGGCCGTTTTCTGGTTCCGTTACCGCCGTCCGGAGCATCCGCGCCCCTATCGCACCTGGGGGTATCCGGTGACGCCATTGATCTTCGTGGCGATCTCGGGCGCCTTCGTGCTCAACACCTTCTTGGAGCGTCCGGCGCAAGCCTGGGCCGGATTGATTCTCCTGGGTACCGGGATTTTTGTCTATCTTTTCTTCCGCATCCAAAAAAGGAAGACCCATGCGAAAACCAACTGAGGAGTCCTTACTGGCCGCAGCAAAAGGCATTTTGCATAAGAATTGGACCGGCACGTTCACCAAACCGGCCCCCAGCCTGTATCCCCATCAGTGGAACTGGGATGCGGGCTTTATCGCGATCGGCTACGCCCATTTCGATCTCGACAAAGCCGAGGCCGAATTGCGGCATCTCTTCCGCGCCCAGTGGAAGAACGGCATGCTGCCGCAGATCGTCTTCGGGCAGGAAGCCGGAGCCCGTTACTTCCCGGGGCCCGATTTCTGGCAAACCGACCAGGCCGCCGCCGCTCCTCAGGGAGTGGTCACCTCCGGGATCACCATGCCGCCCGTGCATGGCTTCGCCCTCTGGCGCATGTACGAAGTGAGTGCCGACCCCGGGCGCACGAAGGCCTTTTTACGGGAAATGTACCCCAAGGTGCTGGCCTTCCACCGATATCTGTATCGCCACCGCGACCCGAATGACGAAGCGCTGGTGTACGTGCGCCATCCCTGGGAGCCCGGCACCGACAATTCGCCGACCTGGGATCGCCCGCTGCGGCGAATGAAGGTGCAAAAGGATCAACTTCCGGCCTACCAACGACAAGACCTCCAGAATCCGAAGGCCGCCGCCCACCGTCCCACCGATGAAGATTACGACCGCTTTGTGTTCCTGGTCGATCTCTTTCGCCGCAACCGCTACGAGGAGGAACTCCTCGACGAGCTTTGCCCGTTCAAGGTGCAAGATCCCCTGTTCAATGCCATCCTGGCCTGGTCGAACGAATGCCTGATCCACATCGGCAGCCTGCTGGGAGAGAACGTGGAGGAACCCATGCATTGGCACGAGCACACCATTCACAGCCTCAATGAGAAGCTATGGAATGAAGCCGAGGGTTGCTACGACGCCTACGATCTGGTGGCCGGCGAACGACTCCCGTGCCGCACCAATTCGGGACTGATGCCCTTGATCGGGGAAGTACCTACCCAGGAGCAAGCCGAACGGATACTGAAGAAACTGGAGAGCCGCGCCTTCTGCGGGCAGTCGCCCGACGAGGTGTACTGGTGTCCGACCTACGACCTGCGGGCCGCCGACATCGATTTCGAGAAATACTGGCGCGGGCCGGTCTGGATCAATATGAACTGGCTCCTGTACCAGGGCCTGCTCCGGTACGATTTCGACGAGGCCGCCGAGCGCCTGCGCAACGACACGCTGGCGCTGCTCGAACGGTACGGTTTTTACGAATACTTCGACCCGCGGCGGCACAGCAAAACCGCGGAGGGCTTCGGCACCGGTCAGTTTTCCTGGTCGGCCGCTCTGTATATCGATCTGCTGAGCCGGTAGGAAACGCCGGAACCTCCTTAGACATGGAATATCAAACCTCTCGCATATGAATTGGCTGGATTATGTGATCATCGTGTTCTATTCGATAGGCCTTTTAGGACTCGGTTATCTGTTCAAGGACCAGAAAGACAAGAAAGACTTCTTCCTCGGCGGCCGCAGCTTCGGCTGGTTCGAGATGGGGATGTCGACGATGGCCTCGCAGTTATCGGCGATCAGTTTCATTTCGGCAGCGGCCTTTGTCGGCATGAAGGCCAACGGCGGCATGCAGTGGCTGACCTTCGAATTCGCGGTGCCGCTGGCCATGATCTTCCTCATTGTCGTGCTCATACCGCCGCTGTACAATGCCGGCATCGTGAGCATCTATGCCTTCCTGGAACAGCGTTTCGGCCCCAGCACGAGGATGCTGATCAGCACCGTGTTCCAGTTCAGCCGGGCGTTTGCGACCGGGATCATGATCTACACCGTTGCACTGGTATTATCCGCAGTGATGGATATCCCGAACTGGCAGACCATCTTGTTGGCGGGCGTGATCACGATCATCTACTCCTACCAGGGAGGGATGAAGGCCGTCGTTTGGGGCGACGTCATTCAAATGATCATCCTTCTGATCGGGATCGTCGTCTGCATTGCCTTCGGGCTGCACCACCTGGGCGGCTGGGATCAGTTTGTGGCAGACATGGACCACCGCCGGCTGCAGACCCTCGATTTCAACTGGGGCCTCTCAGAAGGAGAAGAGTTCGGTTTCTGGCCGATGGTGATCGGCGGCTTTTTCCTCTACGCCTCGTACTACGGCTGCGATCAGAGCCAGGCCCAGCGTTCCCTTTCGGGAAAGAACCTCCGGCAGGTGCAGCGGGCCCTGCTGTTCAACGGCCTCTTCCGCTTTCCCGTCACCTTGAGCTATTGCGTGATGGGGCTGATCGTCGGCACCTTTGCCTTTTCCACCCCCGAATTTCTCGAAAAGATCCCCCAGGAGACTCCCGACCAAATGATCCCCCTATTCATCATCCACTACCTGCCCAACGGCATGATCGGCCTGCTGCTGGTGGCCATTCTGGCGGCGGCCATGTCGTCGCTGAGTTCGGCGATCAACTCGCTCAGCGCGGCTACGCTCGAAGACCTCGTGGTGCGCTTCCGCCACGAAGAGTTGGACGACCGGCAGACTTTGCAATATTCCAAGGGACTGACCCTCTTTTGGGGCCTGGTCTGTATCGTCCTGGCTTTTTCAGCCGGACAGATCGCGCCCACCGTGATCGAGGCCATCAACAAGGTGGGATCGGCCTTCTACGGACCGATCCTGGCCACGTTCCTCCTGGCCATCCTGGCCAAACGGGTCAATACCCTGGGAGTAAATGCCGGGCTGCTGGCGGGCGTCGGACTCAACCTCTACATCTGGATCGCCGGCATCCCGATCTTCTGGATCTGGTGGAACTTCATCGGCGCGGTCGTCACGGCGCTGATCGGCCTGGGGGTCAGTCGGGCCTTGCCGCAAAAGGCCGAGCGCGAAGCCCTGGGCGCCGGACCCTTCCGTTTTCTGCGCGTGGAAACCTATGTGCTGTCGGGCTTCTTTCTGTTGATGGTGCTGGTCGGATATCTGTTGAATCTGGGCTAAGACCTCACAGATTCGTGTCGCGAACGATGTAGAGCGGTCGCTTGCGCACGTCGTCGTTCATGCGGCTCAGGTACTCGCCGATGATGCCGATGGCGATCATTTGCACGCCGCCGAGAAAGAGCACGCTGATCATCAGCGACGACCAGCCCTGCACATAGTCTTCGAGAATGTAGCGGGAGTACAGCACGTACAAGGTCATGAAAAAAGCGAAAACGGTCACGAGGATCCCGAAATAGGTCACTGCCTTGAGCGGCAGGTCGGAAAAGCCGGTAATGCCGTCGAGGGCCAGGCGCAGCATTTTCCGAAAGGTGTATCCGGTCTGGCCGGCCAGACGTTCGGCGCGGTCGTATTCGATCGTCGTTTGGCGAAAGCCGATCCAGGCGATCTGTCCCCGCAGGAACTTGTGGCTTTCCGGCATCCGTCGCAGCACCTCCACGACCCGCCGGTCGATAATGCGAAAGTCGCCGGTATCTACCGGGATCTGCACGGAGGTGAGGCGCGAGAGGAGGCGGTAGAAAAGGGCGGCCGTGCTGCGCTTGAACACCGATTCGCCCTGCCGGGCCCGTCGCCGGGCGGCCACGACCTCATAGCCTTCTTTCCATTTCGCGTAGAGTTCCGGAACGACTTCGGGGGGGTCTTGCAGGTCGGCGTCCATGATCACGACGGCCTTGCCGCGACAGGATTCCAGGCCGGCGGTCACGGCGATCTGATGTCCGAAATTCCGGCTGAAGTCGATGTACTTCACGGCCGGATCGCGAGCCGCCAGGGCGTGGATGCGCTCCAGGGAGGCGTCCTGCGAACCGTCGTTGACGAACAGCAACTCGTGTTGCAGTTTCTGGTCGTGCAGCACTTTTTTCAACCGTTCGTACAGCACCGGCAAGTTTTCCTCTTCGTTGTAGACGGGAATGATCACCGAGATATCCATGCGGAATTGCGCTTGAGTAGAACCTCCGACAGGGGGTCTGCATCCAAAGATAGCGGATTTCGGTAGAAATGTTTGGCCGCCAAGTCGGAATGCCTCTTATATTTGTACGAAAGACCAGCGCTATGCCCTCATTTTTCAGATGGTGTCTGTTCGGAGGCTGTTGCCTGCTGTTGGCCTGCGGCGGCGGTAGTTCCGAGCCGGCGAGCGAAACCACGATCGAAACGACCGCGCAAGAACCGGAGAAAGCCGGCCGATCCACGATCCTGTTCTTCGGAAATAGTCTGTCGGCCGGCTATGGCGTCGATCCCGACTCCGCCTTCGTCGGCCTCATCCGGCAGCGGATCGATTCGCTCGGACTGCCCTATCAGGTGGTCAACGCCGGATTGAGCGGTGAAACCACGGCCGGTGGCCGCGAGCGGATCGATTGGGTCCTGCGGCAAGGCGTAGACATCTTCGTGCTCGAACTCGGCGGCAACGACGGCCTGCGCGGCATCGATCCTGCCGCCACCTACGAAAACCTCAAGGCCATTATCGAAACGGTTCGGGCCAAAGATCCGCAAACGACCATCGTGCTGGCCGGCATGCAGGCTCCGCCCAATATGGGGGCGGATTTCACTTCGGCCTTTCGGGCCGTCTATCCGCGCCTGGCCGAAGAGTACGACCTGAAACTCATCCCTTTCCTTCTGGAGGGAGTGGGAGGTCGCCCCGATCTCAATCTGCCCGACGGCATTCACCCGACCCCACGCGGGCACCGCATGGTGGCCGAGACGATCTGGGACGTGCTGGCCCCCTTACTTTAAACCTTCGCCTACATGCGTTTTTCCAGCCGCTATATCGCCTTCTTCGCCGGCCTTCTGGTCATCGGCGCCCTGGTCTATTACTTCAGCCAGATCGTGGCCTATGTCATCATCGCCTGGGTGCTGTCGATGGTCGGGCAACCGCTGATGCGCTTTTTTCAAACCAAGATCCGCATCGGCAAATTCCGGCTGGGGCCCAATCTGAGTGCCGTGCTGACCTTGCTGGTGTATTTCGTCGTGGTCGGCCTTCTGATCATGCTGTTCGTCCCGCTCATCCTGGAGCAGGCGAACAACCTGGCACAGGTGGACTACACGGCTATTGCCGCCGCCCTGGAAGAGCCGCTCGAACATCTCAACGAATGGCTGACCAAATATGGGCTGGCCGAGCCCGGCGTTTCCTATGAAACACAACTGCTGCATGCCCTGCGTCTGGAAGAATGGTTCAATCCCGGGCAGGTCGGCGATCTGTTCAGCACCGTTTTGTCGACGGCGGGCAATTTGCTGCTCGGCATCTTTTCCATCGTGTTCATCACCTTCTTTTTTCTCAAGGAGCAGGGCCTGTTCACCAACTTCCTGGTGGCGGTGGCGCCCAACAAATACGAGCAGCAGGTCACCAATGCCGTCGAAGACATCAGTCGCCTGCTCACGCGCTATTTCGGGGGCATCCTGTTACAGATGACGATCATCACCCTGTTCGTGTGGATCGGATTGAGTATTCTGGGCGTCAAGAACGCCTTGTTGATCGGCTTTTTCGCTGCGCTGATCAACGTGATCCCCTATCTGGGGCCGATCATCGGCGCCGTCTTCGGCGTGTTCATCACCATATCGTCTAACCTCGACCTCGACTTCTACAACCAGATGCTCCCCCTGCTACTCAAGGTAGTCGCCGTATTCGCCGCCATGCAAATGCTCGACAACTTCGTGCTGCAGCCCTGGATCTTTTCCAATAGCGTACTGGCCCACCCGCTCGAGATCTTCCTGGTCATCCTCATGGGCGCCCAGATCAACGGCATCGTCGGCATGGTGCTGGCCATCCCGGCCTACACCGTATTCCGGGTCGCAGCCCGCAGCTTCCTCAGCGAGTTCAAGATCGTGCAAAAGCTAACGGGAGGGATCGGGGATGTGTGAGGTTGGGTGTTGGATGCGGGCTTTGCCCGCCGTCCCACTAAGTCGGATCAGCGAAGGCGGGTTGGGGAATTGAGAGGTCTTTCTTACATTTAAGGTATGGAAAAGAACGCACCCCTATTCGCCGATTTTTCGCCGGTAACGAAGAAATCCTGGCTGGCTCAGATCGAGAAGGACCTGAAAGGCAGATCGCCCGAAGAGTTCGAATGGCAGATCGCCGAAAACCTCCGGATGTCGCCATTTATCCATGCAGAGGATTACCCCGCTACGCCACCTCCAATAGCGGATGAGCGGGTGGATAACCGCTGGGAGATCGGTGAGGATTACGAGTGGAGTTCCCTGGCCGGAGCCAACGAGGCCTTGCGCGACGGATTGCTGCACGGAGTGCAGGCTCCGCGCTTACTCCCGGACAAAGTGCTGGAACCGGGCGACCTGCAGGCGCTCCTGCAAGGGGTCGAGCTATCCTATATTTCGCTTCATTTTGCCGGCTTGCCGGGTCAGAAAGAGCTGGCGGCTCAGGTCGGCCATTGGCTGGACTTTCTGGAAAAGAACTCGATCGAAGGCGCTCCCCTGCGCGGTAGTTTTTCTGCCGGAATGAACGAGAACGCCACTCCCGCCCTGGCAAAGGCCCTGCTGACAGCTTCCGAACGAATCCCTCATTTTCGGCTGCTCACGGTCGATCTGAAGGCACAATATGATGGCCCGGAAAGCGCCATAGCCGAATTGCAGGCGGCGGTCCGCACGGGCGACCGCCTCTTGCGCGAGTGGCAGGAGCACGGCCTGTCGCCTGCCGCCATTCACCGGCAATTGCAGTTTTCCTTTGCCATCGGCGCCAGTTATTTTCTGCAGATCGCCAAACTTCGGGCGTTCCGCTTGCTATGGACCCAGGTCATGCTCGCCTATGAACTTCCGGAAGAAGCCTTCCCTCCGGTCGAAGCACATTTAGCGCCGGCTACGCAAACCGACGACCAGCACACCAACATGATCCGCGCTACGACCCAGGCCATGTCGGCGGCGATCGGAGGCGCCGACCGCCTGACGATCCTGCCCGGCGACGCTTTCCAGGGGAGATCCACCGACTTCGCCCGTCGCATCGCGCGCAACGTGCAGCACATCCTGCAAATGGAAAGTCACCTCGACCAGGTCGTCGACCCGGCGGCCGGGAGTTATTACATCGAGATCTTGACGGAGAAGTTGGCCAGAGCGGCCTGGGAGCGGTAAGAGATGACAGATAAAAGATGAAAGATAAAAGAAGTGCGGCCGACTCGCTGAGGGCAAGTCGGCCGCTTTCTTTTCCATCAGTACCGGTAGTATTCCGGTTTATAGGGGCCCTGTTGTTCCACGCCGATGTATTCGGCCTGGCCGGGGGTCAGTTCTTCCAGTTCTACCCCGATCTTGGCGAGGTGGAGGCGAGCCACCTGTTCGTCGAGATGCTTGGGGAGGGTGTAGACCTTGTTCTCGTAATGATCGTGGTTCTTCCAGAGTTCGATCTGGGCCAGCACCTGATTGGTGAAGGAGTTGGACATGACGAAGGAGGGGTGGCCGGTGGCGCAGCCCAGGTTTACGAGGCGGCCTTCGGCCAGCAGGATGATGTCTTTGCCGTCGACCGTGTATTTATCGACCTGCGGCTTGATGCTGACCTTGGTCTGGCCGTGGTTCTTATTGAGCCAGGCCACGTCGATCTCGTTGTCGAAGTGACCGATGTTGCAAACGATGGTCTTGTCTTTCATCAAGCGGAAATGGTCGCCCGACACGATATCGCGGTTGCCGGTAGCGGTCACCACGATGTCGGCCTGCGGCACGGCGTTCTTCATGCGCAGTACCTGGAAACCGTCCATCGCCGCCTGCAGCGCACAGATCGGGTCGATCTCGGTGACGATCACGCGGCAGCCGGCGCCGCGCAGCGAGGCGGCCGAACCTTTACCTACGTCGCCATAACCGGCCACGACAGCCACTTTACCGGCCAGCATGACATCGGTGGCGCGACGGATGGCGTCGACCAGCGATTCCTTACAGCCGTACTTGTTGTCGAATTTCGACTTGGTGACCGAGTCGTTTATGTTGAAGGCCGGCATGGGCAGCGAGCCCTTCTTCATCCGCTCGTAGAGCCGGTGCACGCCGGTGGTCGTTTCTTCGCTGATCCCACGGATGCCCGACACCAATTCCGGGTGGCGGTCGAGCACGACATTGGTCAGGTCGCCCCCGTCATCGAGGATCATGTTGAGCGGCTGGCCGCCTTCGAAGGCGAAGAGCGTTTGTTCGATGGCCCACCAGAACTCCTCTTCGTTCATACCCTTCCAGGCGTAGACCGGCACGCCCGTGGCGGCGATGGCGGCAGCGGCGTGATCCTGAGTCGAGAAAATATTGCAGGAGGACCAGGAAACTTCGGCGCCCAGTTCGATCAGGGTTTCGATGAGCACCGCCGTTTGGATGGTCATGTGGAGGCAGCCGGCGATCCGGGCGCTTTTGAGCGGTTTCGTCGGACCATATTCTTCGCGCAGGGACATCAGTCCGGGCATCTCGGCTTCCGCCAATTCGATTTCCTTGCGCCCCCAGTCGGCAAGGGAGATATCTTTTACTTTGTACTGGATTTTCTGGTCGGTTGTTTGCATGAAAAAGGGAGTTTGTGACAGTTTATTGAAAGCTGAGGGCAAAAATACGACATTCCCACCTGATTTACCAACAAGGAGAACCGTATGTACTCAAGTGAAAGTGGTTTGGCAAATCCCCAACCACTTCGTGGTCGGTATAACGCCCGGGAGCAGTTTTGGTTGAACCGGCCCTAGCGCGGTTCGAACCACTTCAGGTCGCTGCTCGGGCCCATGTTCGACATCTCTTCGAGCAGAGGGGCGAGCTCTGCGGCCGTGGCCAGCAGTTCCAGGTTCGATTCGCGCAAATAGCCCTCGCGATGCATGTGGCGAATGTGCGCCAGCAGATGGTCGTAGTATCCCTTCCAGTTGAGCAGGCCGATCGGTTTGTGGTGGAGGTGGAGCTGCTTCCAGGTCAGGATCTCGAAGAATTCGTCGAGCGTGCCGAACCCACCGGGCAGAACGATAAAGCCATCGGAACGTTCGGCCATGATCTGCTTGCGCTGGTGCATGGTGTCGACCAGGATCAACTCGGTCAGGCCGGTATGGCAAACCTCTTTGTCCTTGATGAAGTGCGGGATCACCCCGATCACATTGCCCCCCTGCTCCAGGACGGCATCGGCAATGACGCCCATCAGTCCGATATTGCCGGCCCCATAAATGAGCGTGATGCCCTGCCGGGCAAATTCGTGCCCGAGTTGCCGGGCCTGCCGCGCAAAGTCCGGGTCCACTCCTCGCGAGGAACCGCAGAAAACAGCCACATGCTTCAACTCCATAGCCACTAGGTACTTTGGTGAAAACGCAAAAGTACGGGAAAACCCGTGGAACGAAAGGACAATCGAAAACCTGACTAATGCCTGCTTTTTCTTCTAAGGTTGCAAGAATATTAAAAAATTGGATATCAGCGAATTAAAAACAGTGATCGGATCACTTAGTGATCCGATCACTTAGCGGGGCGGAGGGTCGATCAGGAGCCTGACATTTGGAGGTCTACCCTGCCTGGTTTGTCATCTTTCCAGCGAAAATTCGCTATTTAAACCCTCCGGCCCTTTCGCAGCATCGGATAATCCTGTATATTTGTTAGCGAAAATTCGCTAATCACAAAATCCCAGTTCGATCATGTCTGCAACGCTCGTTCATACCAACCCGCTCAAAGGAGGGGAATTTCTGGTCAAAG
>JAGQXA010000640.1 GCA_020436865.1 Saprospiraceae bacterium
CGGGATCGGCGAAAGCGGCTCCTCCGCATCGAGGGCGTCGAAGGTGCCTCCCGTGATGCGCACGTTGGCGTATTCCTTGCGTTGCAAGACCAGCTCCCGCAGTCGCAGATCGAACTCCAGCGCTCCTTCCTCGGCCCGGTCTCCGGCAAAATAGAAATCCTCCTGATGGATGCCCATGATCGTGTGCACCAGCATCAAGGGCGTTCGTTGCCGGTCGAGATAGTCGCCTTGCTCGATGTGGCGCTCGTAGGTGTGGGGCGTGAAGAAATCTTGCGGCTCGCTGCAGGCCCTTAACAGATCGGCGGCATGATCTGCATTTTCCGCGAGCTCGTTGACCAGCCGGATGGCGCCCTTGCGCTGCGCCCGGCCGATGGCACGGAGCATGACGAGCAACCGTTTGCGGTAAACTTGCCCCTCGTGATCGGTCATGCGGTAAATGCTCTCCGCTCCCGAATGCCCCGCTACCGCCGCGCTGCCGGGCATGGAAACGCCTTGCCCGGTAAAGGTCATTTCTTCGCCGACAAACACGCTGACGAACAGGGCTCGCGACCTTGCCGGGTAGACGGTGGGCAGATCGAAAAAGCGCTGCAGATCGTGCAGGATGTGGGCCACTTCGATGCCCGACAGCACCCCGAGCCGTCCGTCGTACTTACCGGCGTCCTGGACCGTATCGATGTGAGAATGGTGGCAAATGCCGGCGCCGGCGACCTCGCGGAGCAGCCTCGGTTCGTCGTGCAGGCGGCGGGCGGTCGCTTCGTCGACGAGCAGGCCGTGCAGATTGCCGACGCGGTCGACAAATACCTGCAGGCCGGCCTGATCCATTTGTTTGATGCATTCGATGGTTGCCTGGATGTAGCGGGGGTTCAGAGCGGCGGCATCGATCTCGCCCTGTTCGTTTCGGCTGATCCGCGCCAGGGTCTCGATCCGTTCGCGCAGGCGAAAGCTGAAGCCGTACAAGAGGTTTAAGCCTCGCTTATGCTGGATATGCTCGTACAGGCGTTCGTCGTTGCGCAGGCGATCGGCCAGCTCGCGGGTGGAAATACTGGTGGAAAGGACGTTGACGAGGCGCTTGAGCGGCTTGAGCTTTTCTTCTGCCCATCTCGCGTCCATGCGAATGAGCTGGCGGAGGTTGATCTCTTGTTCCTTCTGCCGGATCCTGGCGATGAGGGGAAGGATGCGTTCTTCCTGCAAGTTTTCCCGGGCCTCGATGATCTCGTGCACCCAGGCGGAGAACGGATTGCCGGCGCCGGTCTGGATCTTCAGAAAGCTATATAGTTCTTTGTTCCTGGGGGGCAGGTTGTTCGCGTAGGTCCAGGTCTGCGGATCGCCGATACCATCCTCGGCGGCGCCGGTCAAGCGCCGCACGAACGAGCGATGGTCTTCGGGCGACAGCTCGCTCAGATGCTCATGGCCGGTCAGCCTCCGGAAGGACTTGTATTGCGCCTCGGTCAGAAAGGCCTCGTCGAGCCGGAATTCACCCAGGAGCGGAGCGGTGAAGATCAGGCTCTCGGAGCTCTGCAGGTACTTGCGGAGTTGCGAGAGGTGGAAGAATTCGTCGCGGTCGAGCGTCGGATCGATGACCAGTTGTTTGACCTCTTCGGCTTTTGGGTCCCAGAAGTACACCAAGGTGAAGATGTGGCTGCGAGCCTGCACGAACTGATTCGTCTTGCCGTTGCTGACCCGGTAACTGCCGGTGCGGATGACCTTTCGTTGGGCATTGACGGTGATCCCCGCTTCTTTCAGGAGGGCGCGAAGCATCTCGTCGTCGAGATCGAGGTGGTGATAAAGTACGTTTTCGACGGTCAGGGCGTGGGGTCGCTTTTGAGGATTGGTTTGCCGCAGGGCTTCGGGCGATAGATCCCGTTCGATGATCATGCCCCGCTCGAGGGCGTAGGCCGGGATGCCCAGGTCGATGAGCTTTTTGATGATCAGGCTGCACTTCTTGCCACAGCCGAATTCCGAGATGCTGTAGGGTAGGGGCAGGTAGTTCATCACCAGCTCCAGGATCTTCTCCTGTTCGCCGTAGAGCGGGAAAGAAGTGGAGGGGTCGAGTTCGATGTTGAGGTCGATCTTGTCACTGAAAAAGGATTTTTGCATGTGCAAGTCTTTGTGTCCGGATGGTCGCGCGCGTAATAAGGTAGGAAATTTTCAGCGACCCGCCGGATACTCCTCTCAATGCCGGTATCGATTGCGATAGTTCATCGGCGAGAAGCCCGTGTATTTCTTGAACAACAAGCGGAAGGTCTTGGCATCGGCATAGCCCGTCGCCGAAACGATCTCGCCGACGTTCTTCGGACTCTGTTCCAACAAGCGTTTGGCGGCCTCGATCC
>JAGQXA010000641.1 GCA_020436865.1 Saprospiraceae bacterium
TCGTTCGTCAGGCGGGCGGCGACCTGGTCGGTCACATAGCGGCGGGCCAGTACGTCGTCCGTCCAGGAACTTTCCGGATATTTCTTCAGGAATTTGTCGTAAGCTCTGGTGGTGTTTTCGGCACAGGCCTTCTCATAGGCTCGCTGCACATCGATCTCCTCCTGGGAATAACTGAAGGTCGCTACCAGGAGCATCCCCGCGATCATGAAGCCGATTCTAGTTTTCATGCGTTGTTTTTCTGTGGATCGGGTCTGGTCCCATAAGTACGCTTTTTGGACTACAGAACCAACACTTTTTCTTTAAAAAGTACACGTTCCGGCAATTTGTTCGAGCGGTCCGTGGATCTGTTTGTTCGGAAAAATAGGGATGGGTGTCTTCCCGGCCAGGGGGCCTTACCTCCAACGCTATCGACCGGGGGGCGTAGTATGTGGCCCGGAGCGACGGTCGCGACAGCGCTTGGAAGATACGGCAATTCCGGGGGAAGGCCAAAAGGCAGGCCGGAAAAAGGCTAGCTAAGGACCGAGCGGAGGATCTGGCGTTTGACCTGCCGGAGCGAGGCGGTGTCCGTCCAGATCTTGGCGACCACCTGTAGCCCGGCATAGGAAGCGAAAAGGTATTTCGCCAGTTCGCCGGCGTCGCGCCGGTCGGGAATCGAACCTTCCGCCTGTCCTTGCCGGATCAGGCGGGCGAACAGCTCTTCGATATGGTGGGTGTTGCGCTCGAGCTGTTGCGCCAGTTCGGGCTCCTGGCTGGCCAGTTCGGTAATGGTGTTGACCATCAGGCAGCCTTTGCGCTGCGGATCTTGCAGGGTGTCGGCCAGGACGGCCTCAAAGAGCGCCTCGAGCTTTTCGTCGGCGGGGCCGTCTGCGAGGATCAATTCCTCGATCCGGCGATAGTTCTTCTGCTGGTAGAGGTCGAGCGAACGGGAAAAGAGCGTCTGCTTGTCGCCGTACGTATCGTACAGGCTGGCGCGGTTGATGCCCAGGCGATCCACGAGATCGTGATAGGAGGTAGAATGGTACCCTTTCTCCCGGAACAACTCCATGGCCTGCTGCAGCACCTGCTCCTCGTCGAATTGTTTCTTTCTGGGCATGATGGGTAGTGTTAAACGAGCAAATGACCGCCGGCGAGGGCAGTCACTTGCAAGTTCCTAAATTCTGAACAATTGTTCCAATATCCGGGAAAAAAATTTAGAGCGAGGCCATGCCGCCGTCGACTTCGATCTCTGTGCCGACGATGAAGGAAGAATCGTCGCTGGCGATGAACAGCGCTAGTTTCGCGACCTCTTCGGGTTTGCCGAAGCGGGCCAGCGGCACCTGCGAAACGATCCCTTGCGCCATTTGCTGTAACTGCTCGTCGTTCATGCCCATTTTGCCGAAAATGGGCGTTTCGATGGGGCCCGGACTGATGGCGTTCACGCGGATGCCCTGGCCGATCAACTCGGCTGACAGGCTGCGGGCCAGCGACCGAACGGCAGCCTTGGTGGCAGCGTAGACATTGGAAGTGGCCATGCCCATCTGGTTCACGACCGAAGTAGTGAAGAGCACCGAGGCGCCTTCGCGAAGATAGGGCAGGGCTTTCTGGACGCCGAAGAAAACTCCTTTCACGTTGATGTTGAACTGTTTATCGAAGGTCTCTTCATCGATCGATTCAAGGGGCATGAAGTAGGCGACCCCGGCATTGAGGAAGAGAATGTCGATCTTGCCGTAGCGCTCGCCCACCGTCCGGAAGAAGCGCTCGAGCTCTTCCACGCGACTGACGTCGGCCGGGATGATGTCGTCGACGACGGCCCCGAGTTCGGCGCCCACCTGCTGCCGGCGGTCTTCGTTACGGGCATTGATGACGACGGTCGCTCCCTCTTCCTTGAAGAGCCTGGCCGTGGCCAAACCGATGCCACTGTTTCCGCCGGTGATCACAGCTACTTTTCCTGCTAACTTGCTCATGTAGAAATCTTTTGTTGAGTGAATTAATATTGGAACGATCGTTCCGGTAAGGCAAATGTGCTTATTCGGAATGAATGTTCCAAATTAATTTCAAGTCTTTAAGATTTCCTTAACATTCCATCAACCGACCTCTACGCCGAGCTCCTTTTCGACGTAGTAGGTTTCGTAGTCCTCTTGCGTGATCTCGAAGCCGCGTTTTTCGAAGATGTGCAGCATGCCGCTGTTCCTGGCCAGCACGGTGGCGTAGATCTTGCGGATGCCCATATCCTGGGCGATCTCCA
>JAGQXA010000100.1 GCA_020436865.1 Saprospiraceae bacterium
ATTGTTGTTGACGATCAGTTGATTGCCCTCCGTGGTAAAAATGTCGATCACCAGCGGATGGTCGTTGGAGGCGATATTGTGTTTGACCGCGTTCTCGACCAACAGTTGAAGCGAAAGCGAGGGTATGAGGTAGCGATGGTACAGGGGGGCCACGTCGACGTTGAGTTCGAGCGCGTTGCCATAGCGGGTTTTCAGCAGTTGGTAGTAGGAGCGGATGAAGTTGATCTCGTTTTCCAGGGCGCTAAGCGCCTGCTGGTTGCTGAACAGCAGGTAGCGATACACTTTGCTCAGCTCGTCGAGAAAGCGCCCCGCCCGTGGCGGATCTTCCGCGATCAGGGAGGAAAGGGTATTGAGGCAATTGAAAAGGAAATGCGGATTGATCAGGTTCTTCAGCGATTCGAACTCCTGATATTCGGCCAGTTGCTCCAGGCTGCGGACGTCGTCCTTGCTCTCTTTGTACTTCAGGAAGGTATAGTCGGCTTCCAACAGGGTTTCCACCAGAAAACACAGGCCCAGGCTGAGCAAGAGCCCCAGTTGTACGTCGGCGCCTTCCCAGCGATACCCCAGGATGCCGGCCCGATCGTACACGCAGAACAGCGACAGCACAAAACCTGAGGCCAGTAGCAGCAGCGCAACGACCTGAAGCGAAAGGCGCAGGCCGGTTTGATCGAGCGTGCCGAAGGCCTGCCTCAGGCGCCGGTTCAGCAGGCAGTGCAAATACCAGGCGACCAGCCCCGGCAGGCAGATCAGCGGAATGGACAACAGCCAGATCTGTGGATCGCGGAAGATCTCTTCCTCAAAGAGCAGGTAGTTCAGAGCGATCCAAAGGATGGGAGCGGTAGCCAGAAAAGCGTACCATTCCAATTTGCCGACCGATGCCCACTGCCTCATTTCCATACCGTTTCGTTCGTATCGATGAAGGGGATCACGATGGTGCGGCGGCCGCTTTCCTCCTGTACAGTGATCAACGGCTGGTGGAGGAGCCGGTACTTTCGGATCAGTTCATCCAGTCTTTCTTCGCGATCGGTTCTGTCACTCATTATTTTTGGGTTGATCGAGTGCCGCACTTGCAGCGTTCCATCCGCTTCCGATCGGATCTCGATGGTCAGGGGCCGCTGCCTGGTCATGCTGTTCTCCCGGATGGCATTCTCCACGATCACCTGCAGGGTCAGGGCAGGGAGGGTGCGTTCGAGGTATTCGGGAGCGATCTGAATGTGGGTTTGCAACGATTCGCCGAAGCGGACCTGCAGCAGATAGAAATACGATCGCAGAAACTGAACCTCTGTACTGAGCGGCGCCAGCTGATCGGCTTCCGTGCGCAACATGTAGCGATACACCTTGCTCAGTTCGTCGAGAAAGCGTTCGGCGGCAGCGGTATCCTCCTCGATCAGGCTGGACAGCGAATTCAGGCTATTGAACAGGAAATGCGGATTCACCTGGCTTTTCAGGCCCTGCAGCTGGCTTTGCTGGAACTCCTGCTGCAAGCGCTCCTTCCGGCGCAGGTTGGCCTTCCATTCCTCGAAGCGGGAGATCCCCTCGAAGAGAAAGCTGAGAAAGATATTGACAAACCCGAGTCCGATGTAAGCCCACACGAACCGGCTTTGATCCATGCGGTACCGGAAAAAGGGAATGCCTTCGAACAGCTTGAAGATCAGCAGCAACACCAGCCCGGACATGATCAGATACACGGCGATCATAAAGAACAGTTTCTTGCCGGTTTCCGACTCCCGGGAGAAGCGATGCTTCATCGTAACGGCCCACCAGCCACAGGCGGTGAAATACAATCCGAACACGACACAGGTCAGCAGGGTGGCGGTCAGGAAGATGCGGAACTCGGCAAAAAGGGCGCTTCCCATAGCCCCATAACTCAGGATGACCGATACTGGCAATAGTATCAGCAGAAGTATAAAATAATCTTTGCCGGTATATTTCGGTAGTTCCATATCCGGTTTGAAAATACTGCTTTTCCCAGCTTGGAGCGGCGGTTTCTGCACCGAATTGTCTAAAACACAGAATGAACTGCTTTTTTCGACAGATGGCGATAAAAGCGTTATGGAACGCCTGCAAAATGGGCCGGAACGCCACGTCCGGCCAGCGCACAGTTCCAACGTTGACCGATAGCACAGCCTTGTTTTTTGCCGGTCCATTCTTGGGGAAACGGTTTTTTGCTTCTAACTTTAGTTGAACGGAATGCAGCCCTTGGGCGACAGATCCGTTCAATCCTCTCACATGATGAAGAAAAGGACCATTACCAACAAGGACCTCTATACCGTTTCCACTGCGGAAAGGATCATCATGAGCGTGGACCGGTTTCCCTTTCCAACCGAATTCACGTTCAAACATGTGATCGAGCACTGGCGAACACGAGCCATACAGGAGGGTAGCGTGAGCAAAGCCCAGTTGGAGGCGTTGGAGGAGCGTTTGGCGAAGGCCCCTGAGCTGACCGGGTCCATCGACGATATTTCCATACTCGATGCGCATCAGGACACGCTCGAACTGATGATCGCGCCTTTTTTTCCCATCCATTCCTGGAATACGGAGCTAAAGGCGCTCGGCAAGGCTTTTACCGAAGAGTTTTTCTATACCTCTCCCCGCTTCGAGCAGGTGATCGGCGACAAGGCGACCTTTGTCCTGAAAGAAGAGAGCGAAGAAAAGAAGAACCTGACTGTTTTCTGGCGACTCCTCTATTCTTACCGGGCCATTCTCGGCAGGTATTACCAACGCTCCATGGTGGTCGATCAACCCATGATCTACACCATCCCGCACCTTCGGACGGGCCTCGACTGCTATTACAAGCTCAACACTCACCCCACCTTCATTCAGATAGAGAACCTTCGACCGTTGCCCGAACTGGACGACGAAACCCTCGACTACCTCGTCGACAATTTCCACAACATGGACCTGTGGATGGAGTACTTCCCGCCCGAGCATTTCCTGTTCAGCGGTTTCAGCATCCACAGTTTTGTCGATGTGACGGTCGAGGAAGCGGCGGCCAGGCTCGAGCATATCCTGCTCAGCCATCACGGCAGCATTACCGACGAGAGCTTCGACCAGCTGCAGAGAGAATTGCGGATCCTCTTCCGCCTGCCGGACATCCGCCTCGGACTGGCCTCCCTGCAGCGCAACGGCGCCCTGAACTTCCATTCCACAAAAAAAAGCTGGAACAGCCTGAAGATCCGGGAAGCGCCGGAAATGACGCGCGAGGCCATCGAAGGGTCCATTTACGGAAAAGTGCTCCGGGAAGGTCAGAACATCATTATCGAAGATATCGCCAACCGGAAAGACCCGTCGCCGGTAGAGTCGCAACTCCTGGCGCTCGGCGTGCGGAACGTCTCCCTTTCCCCTCTCTACTATCAGGATCAGCTGGTGGGCCTGCTGGAGATCAGCTCGAAAAACCCGGGCGACCTCCACCCACTCAGCTCTCACAAGATCCGCCAGGTCACCCAGTTCTTCGCCTGGGCCGTGCACGAAAACCGCGAGCGCTTCGAAAGCCGCATCCAACGATTGATCAAGGAGAACTACACCGCCATCCACCCGACCGTGGAATGGCGCTTCCGGGAGGCGGCCATTCGCAGCCTCAACCAACAACAGCTTGGAGAACCCGTGGAACCGGAGCCGATCTTCTTCGAAGAAGTATTCCCACTCTACGGCGCGGCAGATATCCGGGGATCGTCTAACCGGCGCAACGAATCGATCCGCGACGATCTGATGGAGCATATGAACCTGGCCAGGGAATTGTTGGATCAGGTGAACCGGCACCTCCCTCTGAGCATCGTCGGCGAACTGGATTTCACCCTGAAAAAGAAGATCGAAGCGATCCGGAAGGGCATGAGCCCCGGCGACGAATCATCGACCATCGAGTTCATCCTGAACGAGGTCAACCCGCTTTTCCGGCATCTGCAGCAAACCCAGCCGGCCCTCCGGCCAATCCTGGATACGTTCATGCAGCGAACCCAGTCGGGAACGCAATTGCTCTATCAGAAGCGGAAAGCCTACGAATCGAGCCTGCGTCTGATCAACGAAACGATCGCCGGGCATTTGCTCAAGGAACAGCAACAGTTGCAACAGGTCTTCCCACATTACTTCGAAAAGTACCAGACCGACGGGGTGGAGTACAACATGTATATCGGCGCTTCTTTGGTGAAAGACCGGGAATTCGCCGGCGTCTATCTGCGGAACCTGCGCCTGCATCAGCTCATTTCCGCCTGTGAGATCGCCCGGAAGATCGCCGGGCTGCAACCCAAACTGGAGGAGCCCCTCGCGATCACCCAACTGATCCTGGTGCACAGCTCGCCGATCAACATCCGCTTCCGCCAGGAGGAAAAGCAGTTCGACGTCGACGGAGCCTACAACGTGCGCTACGAGATCTTGAAAAAACGGATCGACAAGGCCGTCGTCAAGGGAACGGAAGAACGGGTCACACAGCCCGGTCACATCGCCGTGATCTACACGATGGACAAGGAGCGCGACGAATACGCCCGCTACATCGAATACCTGCAGGCCAAGGGGTTTCTCAGGAACGAACCGGAGCACCTGCTCGTGGAAGACCTGCAGGGGGTACAAGGCCTGAAAGCCATTCGGCTGGAGGTGGAACTGCAAAAAGCCTCTTCGCCCGAGGCCGCCGCGGAACGAATGGAATTAGCCAGAAAGCTGGGCGATTGAAGGCGGATCCGAGCAGGAAAGACCGCTTACCAAAAAATGCCGGTCAGGGGATCGGCAGGCGGGCTTTTTGCATATCCGGCTTCCAACCCCTATTTTTATCCGGATCGAAACCTGCAGAGCAGTTCAGTATGATCGACCGCGAATGAACAGAGACATCATCGACATCAACGACTTTACCATTCTCGTGGAAGAAGCGCGGGCGGAGAAGCCGACCGTCGACTCCTGCTATTTCGACGAGCCGGTGATCGCCGTGGCCTTCTATGGGTCGGGCAACGTCAACCTCTCGGTCAGATATGCCGGCAAGCAACAGGTTTTCGACTACACCAAGGGGCTGGCGCTGTCGTTTTACGCCGACGAAAAGGTAGAGTTCGAGCATCGGGTCTCCGCGGAGCAGCCGCTGGAGTGCATCGTCGTGGCCACGGCCGCCCGCAACCTCGAGGATTTGCCGAACAGCGAAGGAGAGTTGTTCGGCGAGTTGCTGCACCAGTTGGTTCACCCAAAGGATCACTACGTCGAAGGGCCCCATTTTTTCATGACCCCGGAGATGCAGGCCATCGTCGACCAGGTTTTTCGCAACCAGTACGCGGGAAAAGCCAAAATGATGTTCTTCCGGAGCCAGATGACGGCCCTGCTGGCGCATTTCTTCGGCCAGTTGTCCATGATGGCGGAAGAGACGATCCCGCCGACGGAACGGCAGAAACTGCAGCAGGCCAAAGAGATCCTGACGGGAAACCTCGAAACCCCTCCTTCCCTTTCCGAGCTCTCCCGGCAGATCGGCCTGAACACCTTCAAGCTCAAAAAGAATTTTAAAGAGTTGTTCGGCGTGCCGGTGTTCAAATTCCTCCAGAACGAGCGGCTGAACAAGGCCCACGAATTGATCCGCGACCGGGGTTTCACCATCCAGGAGGCGGCCTGGGACGTCGGGTACGACAGCCTGAGTTCCTTTTCCAACGCCTTTTCCAAGAAATTCGGCTTCCGGCCCAGCGCGATAAAGCGGTAATCCGGATCGAACAAATCGTACTCCTTTTCGAACAAGCCTCCGGCAGGGGTTGACCCCTAATTTTGTCTCATCATTTCGCCACAAAAAGATGAGACAGTCATGGAAATTTCAATCAAAACCACCACCCTTTTTGCGACCATCCTCTTAACCGGCCTTTCTGCCGGCTTCTTCTACGCCTGGGCCGTATCGGTGATCCCCGGCACGCGGCAGGTGCAAGACCTCCCCTACCTGGAAACGATGCAATCGATCAACCGGGCCATCCTGAATCCGGCCTTCTTCCTGATCTTCTTCGGAAGCCTGGCCCTCCTGGCCGTAAGCACCTTTCTGCAATACCGGGAGGGAGCGAGCTTCTGGTTGCTGCTGGCGGCTACGCTAACGTACTTCGCCGGCACCTTCGGCGTCACGGCCCTGGGGAATGTGCCCCTGAACGATTCGCTGGATGTGTTGTCGCTGGATCAACTGATCCCGGAACAGCTCGCCGGATTCAGAAGCCGGTACGAGTCGCGTTGGAACCGCCTCCACCTGATCCGGACGGTATTTGCCGTGCTTTCCTTCGCGCTTTCCCTGCTGTCGGTATTTGTCACCTCCAAGAGCCTCTAGTCATTCAAAAAACGATCAAAAACAAAATAGTCATGAAAAGCAACATCCTCGTCATCGGCGGCACCGGCAAGACCGGCCGCAAAGTAGTGCAAAAGCTGCAAGACCTTCAACAAAACGTGCGCATTGGTTCCCGCCGCGAAAGCCCCGCCTTCGACTGGCAGGAGCCGGCCACCTGGCCGGCCGCGCTGGAGGGCATGGAAAAGGCATACGTCACCTTTCAACCCGATCTGGCCGTACCCGGCGCCTTGGAAGCCATCGAAAAGCTGGTCGACCTGGCCCGCCAAAGCGGCCTCAGGAAGATGGTCCTCCTCTCGGGCAAAGGCGAACGCGAAGCGGAACTCTGCGAAGAGGTGGTCAAAAACTCGGGGCTCGACTACACCATTGTTCGGGCCAGCTGGTTCAACCAGAATTTCAGCGAAAGCTTCTTCCTCGATCCGATCCTGGCCGGCCAGGTCGCGCTGCCCCAGGCCGGGGCCGAAGTACCCTATGTCGACACCGACGATATCGCCGAGGTGGTAGTAGAGGTACTCCTGAACGAAACGCACAACGGCCACACCTATGAGCTTACCGGGCCTCGCACCTGGACCTTCCCCGAGGTCATGCAGGAGATCTCGGAGGCAACGGGCCGGCAGATCGGCTTCAGCCCGATCTCCCTGCCGGCCTACCTGCAGATGCTGGAGCAGTTGCAGGTGCCCGCCGATTACATCTGGCTGATCGGGTATCTGTTCAAGGAGGTGCTTGCTACCGAGGGCAACCACCTCGTCACCCACGACATCGAAAAGGTGCTCGGGCGGAAGGCCAAAGACTTCTCCGAATACGTACGCGAAACGGCGGCAACGGGCGTCTGGACACCCCGCGTCGCTGAAACCAC
>JAGQXA010000101.1 GCA_020436865.1 Saprospiraceae bacterium
GGCGGAAGTCGCGGATCTCCGGTTCGTAGTCGTCGACGTAGAAGAAGCTGCTGACGTGCACGTGCAGGTCTTCGAACAGGTCGAAGTTGACGATCTCGCCATAGTCCATCCAGGCCGGCAGCCCGTATACCACTACGTCGGAGAATTCGTTGGTAGCGACCTTCAGTTTGCGGAGGAAGGAGTAGATAAAGGATTCGTCGCGATACGACGGCACGATGAATACGGTGGTGCGGTCGGCCAGTAGATAGGGCGCCACATCCAGCAGTTGGTAGTCGACCGATTCGTCCTTGACCACGAATTCGCGGAAGCGGGCCGTGTCGAGCGGGGAGGAGATGTCCCGGTTGGCGTCCTGGAAATAGGCGAAACGCGCCAGTTCGTCCGGACGGTTACGGGCCACCAGCACCACCTGATCGGCCGTGTAGCGTTCCTTGACGTGTTCGGTGATGGCCCGGCAGTGGGCTTCCAGCGAGGGGTTCACCTGCACGTAGTAGGGATTGTCGGAGGTGATATTGGTGTTGGCGCTATAGGGCGAAATCAGCGTCTTTTGGTTCTGTTTGGCGTAGTCGGCCGTGATCTGCACGTTGCTGCTGCGGTAGGGCCCGATGATGAGGTCGGCATTCTGGATGCGGCGCTCGTAGCGGAGCAACTGGTTGAGGGTCGATTCGTCGCCTCGCGTGTCGAAAACGCTGACATCGAGTTTGGCGCCTTCTTTATCGAGTTCGTCGAGGGCGAGTTCGACGCCTGCGTAGTACTGCAATGCCCAGCGCGAGTTTTCGGGCACGGAAGTGCTTAGCGAGGTCGTGCGGTCGGCGAAGAAAGGCAGCAGCATGGAGATCTTTCCCACGGCATTCGGATCGTAGTTCGGGTTCAGCGGATCGTTGAGGGGCGGCTCCACATTCGGCACGACCCCATCGGAAGTGATGGGCGGAAAGCGGTCCATCGATACCAGCTTCCACTTCAGGGTATCCATCTTTTCCGTCAGCAGGGTGACGGCGATGTATTCCCCGGTTTCGGGATCGATGGTGATAGGCCCCTGGATCTCGTCGATCTGCTTGTCGGGATCGATCTTATCCTCGTGATCCTGCGCTTTTCGGAAGAGTTCGCAGGAGGACAGGAAGGCCACGGCCAAAAGCAGCAGCAGGAGCTTAGAGCGGGAGCTCTTATTCCCATTCGATAGTCGCAGGCGGTTTGGTGCTGATATCATAGACGACTCGGTTAATTCCTTTTACGCGATTAATGATCTCGCTCGATACGCTGGCCAGGAAGTCGTACGGAAGGCGGCTCCATTCGGCCGTCATGCCGTCGAGCGAATTGACGGCCCGAAGGGCGACGGCCTGTTCGTAGGTGCGTTCGTCGCCCATCACGCCGACCGACTGTACGGGCAGGAGGATGGTTCCGGCCTGCCAGATCTGGTCGTAAAGCCCGAATTTACGCAATTGTTCGATGTAAATGGCATCGGCCTCCTGCAGGAGGTGCACTTTCTCCGGCGTGATCTCGCCGAGGATGCGAATTCCGAGGCCCGGACCGGGAAACGGATGGCGCCCGAGAATGGCTTCGGAGATCTGCAGTTCCTTGCCCACGCGGCGGACCTCGTCTTTGAACAGCATGCGCAGCGGTTCGACGATCTTAAGATGCAATTTTTCGGGCAAACCGCCTACGTTGTGGTGCGATTTTATGGTGACGGAGGGTCCGTGTACCGAAACCGATTCGATCACGTCGGGGTAGATGGTTCCCTGGCCGAGCCATTCGACCGCCTCCAGTTTTTGCGCTTCCTCCTGGAACACTTCGATGAACACGCGCCCGATCGCCTTTCGCTTG
Organism: Saprospiraceae bacterium; assembly: GCA_020436865.1. Classification (GTDB taxonomy): domain Bacteria; phylum Bacteroidota; class Bacteroidia; order Chitinophagales; family Saprospiraceae; genus JAGQXA01. Next base: position 1,819 of record JAGQXA010000101.1, read on the forward strand.
GCTTCCGGGTCGGTCAGACCGGCCAGCGCGTGGTAGAAGCGCTGTTTGGCGTCGACCCCGACGACGTGGAGGCCCATGCCCTGATAGGAGGCCAGCACATCTTCGAACTCGTTCTTGCGCAGCAGACCGTTGTCGATAAAAAAGCAGATCAACTGGTCGCCGATGGCCTTCTGCAGCAGCACGGCGGCCACGCTGGAGTCGACCCCGCCCGACAGGCCGAGCAGTACGTGCTCCGTGCCGATCTTTTCGCGCAGTTCGAGTACCGTTTCGTCGATGAAATGGGCGGGCGTCCAGTCGCCGCGGCAGCCGGCCACGTCGAAGAGGAAATTGCGCAGCACCTGCATACCGTCGAGGCTGTGCGTCACTTCGGGGTGAAACTGCAGGCAGTAGACCGGGGCGGCAAAGGCGCCGTTCGACGAGCGGAAGGCGGCCACTTCGATGCTATCGGTACCCGCCAGCAGTTCGAAATGAGGCGGCAGTTCGATGATCGTATCTCCGTGCGACATCCACACCTGCGAGCCCTTCGGGATGTCTTTGAGCAGGCGGTCTTCGCGGTGCAGTTCGCTCAGGGCTGCCTTGCCGTACTCGCGTTTGAGCGAGCGCTGCACTTTCCCCCCGTAAAAGTCGGCGATCAGTTGTGCGCCGTAGCAGATGCCCAGCACCGGCCTTTGGCCGACGATGCGGTCGAGATCGAGTTTCAGGGCCTGCTCGTCGGTCACGCTGAACGGACTGCCGGACAGGATCACGGCCTTGACCGACGGATCGAGTTGGATCTGCGCGTTGTAGGGAAGGATCTCACAGAAGATATTCAGCTCGCGCACCCGCCGTGCGATCAGTTGGGTGTACTGGGAGCCGAAGTCGAGGATCAGGATCTTTTCGTGCATGGGGGCAAAGATAAATAAAGTAGAAAGATGAAGGAGGAAAGATGAAAGATAGCGTTCCGACCGCTATATAGCCTTCCGACCGCTAGGGGAAAATTCGTATTTTGGCCGGCTATGGAAACGATCGAAAGACTCTTGTTGCGTGGGCAGAGCCGCTGGCTGCTGCCGGGGGCGGCCCTCGGGGCGCTGATCGGTTTGCTCTTGTTGCTGGCGGCGGTGCAGTTGTACGTCGATTTTCAGCGCCTGATGGCCAACGACCAAAGCGGGGGCAAGCATTTCATCCAGGTCAACAAACAGGTGAACATCTTCAATACCCTGGGAGTCAGCGCCGGCTTTGCGGCCGAC
>JAGQXA010000642.1 GCA_020436865.1 Saprospiraceae bacterium
CTGTTCAACGTCGGCAACATCCTGTCCAAGCTCGGCGACGCCGTGCTTACTTTCCTCACCCAGCAGAATGCCGGGGCGCTCGATCCGGCCCTGCTGCAGTTGTACTGGATGGACGAAAAGGTGGAACGCGAGTCGCTGATCGAGCAGATCGGCGCCTACGTGAACGACAAGCTGGCAAACGGCGAAGATGCCGACGCCCTTTTGTCGATCAACACGCCACTATTCTTCTATCGCCTGGCCGGACTGTACTATCAGAAGGCCTCGCGCACCTACAGCTACGCCTTTCAGTACAAGAAATTCCTGTTCGTGCTGAAAGACCATCTGGTGATGCTGCGGCGGCAGTTGTTCATGCCGGAGGCCCTGGCGAATGAAGAGCAGGACCTACCGAAGCGGGAGGTGTTCTGGAAGGACGGCCTCCTCGGGGAAATCGCCCCGTCCAATTTGGGTCACGCCTCTCCCCCGGCCTTTTCGCCTACGGAGCTTTTCGAACGGATCGCTATCAAGACGTTCAGCGCCATCACCTGGGAGGGGGATATCACCAACCGGCCGCAGATCCTGAAGTACCGCGATATCTTTCAGCACGACGAGCAGCGCGATCTCGATCTCAACGCCATTTATACCAACCTGTCGACCGCCCCTGAAGTGCGGGAGGTTATCCTGCTGGTCGAAGAGCTCAAGCTCAAACTCGAGCGCATCGCCCAGAAGGCTACATTCGAGAAGGAATCCGAAGCCCATTCGGAGGGCCGCTCGCTCAAGATCTTCCGCTTCAACTACGTACAAGACCTGCTTTCTCCCCATGGCGCCATTTCCCACAAGTTTACCCGCATGCTCGAACTGAAGTTCCGCTGCGAACAGAACTTCTTCGTACTCCACGAAGCGCTCGAGATGGGCCAGGTGCTCACGGAAGAGTATGTGCGCTGCAAGAAAGACGAACGGCAGACGAAGCTCGATGAAGTAAGGGAGAAGATCGCAGCCCTGCGCACGAACCCGGATCGCCAGGCCTTGCTGCAACAGCTGTTCGGACGGGAAGGGGAAAAGCCGGAGGAGGTGCTGGCCTTCCTGGTTTGCGACTCCATTTTCTGCCTGCACGAGGTGATCAAGACCATCGAAGTGTACGGGCTCAATTACATGACCAGCTACACCTACCTGGCCACGGCTCACTACAAGATGGCCAATTGGTGCCGGGGTTTCACCAACCTGGAGCTGCTTTGCCGGAACGAAGAAGAGCGAAGACAACTCAAACAAACCCTGAAAGATCTGCTCGGCACCGACGCTACCTACTATTTGGAACCTAACTACCACAACGAACTGGCGATCCAGCATTTCTACGCCGCCGTTCAGATGCACAACGAAGGCAAGTCGTACAAGGATAAGCTCAACGACATGTACTTCCTCGAAGATGACTTCAACGACAACCTCTACCATTTTTGCGCAGCCAGCGAGCGCTATCGCCTCAATCTCAACATCGTGCGCGACAAGATCACTGCACTCAAGGCGGCCGTCAGCGATTCCCGCCTGTACAAGTACGATTCCTATCGAGATCTCAACCACCGGCCCGATAAAGTGCGGATCGCGCTTGACTTCGGCGCTAAACAGGAGGGCGTTTACCATTTAGTCGTGAAAGAAAAGAAGAAGACGGTCGAACTCCCTTTGATCGAACGCCGGCTCGAAAACCCCGATGGCCGGTCTGAAATCGAATTGCCGGCCATTTACTTCGACTCGTTCTTCCTGCTCAAGGAACGCCTGCCGATCCTTTCTATCACCTTAGAGCGGGAGGGAGAGGTCGTATTCACGAGAGTCGTCGATCTCAACGACTATCCGCTGCAGGAAGGCCATTCGGAAGTAGAAATGGCTCCCCTGGTAGTGGATCTAAAAACCTAGACAAGCCCAATTTTTACCCTTCTTTACCCTTTTTGAAATTTCCTTAAATGTTGCCGACCCCGGCAGCCGCTACCTTTGCCTTGTCATTAACGGAAATATCATGAGAAAGCGGTTGTTCTTGGTTGTTTTGGTCGGTGTCGTCTTCCTGTTGCTGTCTGCCTGCAAGACGCCGCCCCTGCAGGGCGAGCGAATACCGGCAACGATTCCTTTTCCGGAAAAAAGCGTCGAAGCGACCACCGCCGGCCAGGAAGCTGCCGCCAGCTGGAAAAAAGGCGACTTGGCGAAATACGCCGGCGCCTCGGAACCTACCGACGAATAAGCCCGAACGATCGCTCATGAGATCCTGCTTCTCTTTCATTCAAAACAAGACTTATCCCATGCAAAACTTCCCGATCCGCCTCGTGTTGGCCGCCCTCTTCGGCCTGTTGTTCCTCCCCGCCTGTGAAAAAGAACCCCTGCCGATCAAGAATAACGGTCCGGTATTCGACCTCGACCTGTTTGTCGCCAATGTCGAAGCGGCCCTCGACGGCAGCGCTACGGGCTGGGCGTACAGCATTTCGAAAGACGGCCACCTCTACGCCGAAAATGGCGGCGGACTGGCCGTGACCGCCATGGACGTCAGTAGCGCGGGTGGCGGCATCCCGCATAGCCCGAGCAAGCTGCAAGACATCGCCAGCGTTTCCAAGACCATCACCGCCCTCACCGTACTGCGCCTGTTGCAGGAACACGGCTACGACGTGGATCGCCAATTGTGGAAATGCGTGCCCGGCACGACCTGGACGCACGGCAGCGGCGACATTTCTCAGGGCGAGATCCGCGATTTCCTCTCGCACACTTCCGGCATTCCCAATACGGGTCTGGATTATTTCAGTCTGAAGAACCGCTATCAGGAAAACGCCAATTACGCCGACCATTCCTACAACTACGTCAACGCCAACTACGCCTATATGCGCCTCGCCATCGCCTACCTGTACAGCGAACTCGGCGAACTGGCCTACCCCTTGTCTTCCGTCGAATACGACGTCGACAACAACGGCGCCCCGGAAACCGACCTGGAAGACGCCATCAACCAGGCCTACATCGAGGCCGTGAACAAGTACGTGTTTGCTCCCTGCGGGATCTCCTGGAAGGAGCCCAAGCCCGACGGCGAGGCGAACCCCACCATGAACTACAACTTCAACATGGACACCCCCGGCTGGAACAAGGGCGACATGACCAAATTCGCCGGCTCGGCCGGCTGGCGCCTCTCGGCGAGCGACCTCAACAACATCATCGCGACCCTGCGCTACACCGACAAGATCCTCAACGACGAGTACAAGTCCAAGATGAACGCCGAACTCCTCGGTTGGCACAACGACGATTCGATCTACAATGCCCTCACCGGCGGCGGTCGCGCCTACGGCCACGAAGGCTACTACGAAGACAAGTACGGTCCGAACGAAGCGGCCGACCCCCAGGGCCGCGGCGTGTTTACCGGCTTTATGATGTTTCCCATCAACGTCGAAGTAGCGGCCGTGGTCAACTCGCTCGGCGGCACCAACACCATGTGCCGCGAGTTGCGGGATGCGTACAATAATGCGTGGGTGGAAGAGTGAGGAAGGGTGCGGGCTGCTCTTTGTTTGTACTTTTTTGACGCGCAAAAAAGTACCAAAAAACGCGCCCCTTGGCCGGCCTTTGTTTCTTTCTCGGGCATCTTGCGTGGACGGATTTTGCCCGCTTCTCTACCCTGCTTGGCCATTAAAGCCTTGGCATGTCCATTCGGTCTTTCTGCTGTCATCTTGATTAGTTCAACATCCTGCCCTGAGCGCAGGCTAAGCCGCGACATCCTTGCCTTCGCATGGCCAATCGGATGGGGGCAAAACCCGCCTCTGAACAGGGCCAAGGGGGAAAGGAATAAGAAGTCATCTCCAGTGTAAGGCGTCATGCCTTACCAGGTTAGTACAAGAGACCCTGAAAGCGATCGGGGCGGGGGGGGTGAGTCCCTCACAACACATTCTTCCGAAACAGATCCTCCAGTACGGCTTCGGGTTGCTCGCAGCGGCCGACATGCACTTTGGAGGATTGGATGATGGTACTGCGCGGGGCCGTCAGCCAGCGGAAGCGCTCGGGGGCGTCGAGACGGGCGATCTTGCCGCCGGCGGGGTCGGCGTTGGCGATGAGTTCCCAGGTGTGGAGGTAGGCGGCGATCTCGTCGAGGTCGAGTTCGTCGTCGGCGAAGGCGGCGATGCGGGTCGCATCGAGCCGGTACTTGACCTGCAGGAAGTTCCGGCGTTTGC
>JAGQXA010000102.1 GCA_020436865.1 Saprospiraceae bacterium
ATCACCTGGGCCGATTTGCGCAGCGCCGGCGTGTTCGAAAAGCACCGGAGCACGGCTCCGGCAGCCGAACTGGTCGATCGAAGCGGTACGCCTTTTCATCCGATGAGTCCCCTGCTCAAGATCCGGCATTTGCACGAGCGGGAACCCGCCCTTTTCCGCCAGACCCGCTACTTCGCCGACCTGAAGTCCCTCCTGATCCAACGTTTGACCGGCCGGCTGGAGGTCGACTATTCACTCGCCTCGGCCACCGGATTGTGGAATGCCCGCACGATAGAGTGGGATGCAGCGGCGCTCGAGTTTGCTCGCCTTGAAGCCGGTCGTTTGCCGGATCTGGCGCCGCCTACAAACGTGTACCGCCATTGGATCTGGCGCGGGCAAAAACAGACCGTTCCCCTGGTGATCGGTGCGAGCGACGGTTGTCTGGCAAACCTGTCGACCACCTTTGGCGAAAAAGGCGCGTTCAACCTGACCCTGGGTACCAGTGCGGCGTTGCGGGTCAACCTGGCAGAATACCGTCCGAGAAGTCATCAAAACCTCTTTTGCTACTACCTCGCTCCCGATCTGTGGGTCTTGGGAGGGGCTTCCAATAATGCCGGAAATCTATTCGGGAAAGAGGCGGAGAAGCCTCCAGTGCTCGATCCGAACGGAATGGAGCCGTTGTTGTTGCCGTACCGCTATGGCGAACGGAGTCCGCTTCAATTGCTTAGCCCTTTGTACGGCTTCATCGGCCGTGAAATGCCGGATAGCCCCGCCCAGGTGGACCGGCTGTTAGAGGAAGCTGTCCTCCTGAATCTTCGTTGGATCAAGACCCAACTGGACGAAGAGATCGGCGCCGTTGCCGACAAACTGTATCTTTCCGGCGGTCTGCTCCGCAGGCCGGGCCTATCTCAAATGGTGGCCGATGCCTTCGACACGATCGTTTATCGCTCCGATGAACTGGAGAGTTCGGCGCTTGGGGCGATCCTGCTAAGTTGGCAGGCGCTGGGCCGGGTCGATTCTTTTGCCAGCCTGTCGGAGGGCGTTCGCTACGAGCGGATCGCCCCTTCCGGCCCGATGGCCGTCGATCGTTGGAAGGAGCGTTTCGATTTCTTCGTTTCGGCGGTGAATGCGTACCTTGAAGGAAATACGCTGCCACGATGACACCCATTATTACTGTAATAGTCGGCATTGCCGTCTTGCTGATCCTGATCATCCGCTTCAAAGTGAACGCCTTTATCGGACTGTTGCTGGTGTCGATCGGCATTGGCTTGGCGCAGGGGCTAACTTTCGGAGAACTCGTGCCCGTGATCCAGAAAGGGGTGGGCAGCACTCTCGGCTACCTGGCCTTAGTGTTGGGGCTGGGCGCGATCCTTGGCGGCATTCTGGTCGACAGTGGGGCTGCCGATGCCATTTCCGGGCGCATCATTCATCTCTTCGGAAAAAAGCATCTGCCCTGGGCCATGGCGCTGACGGGCTTCATTATCGGGATTCCCTTGTTCTACACCGTTGGCTTTGTGATGTTGATCCCGATCATCTTCACGGTGGGGCGTCGACTCGACCTGCCGCTGGTATATGTAGGCATCCCGACCATCTGTGCCTTGTCGGTCACGCATGGGTTTTTGCCTCCTCACCCGGCGCCGACGACCATCAGCCTGATCTACGAGGCCGATATGGGCCTGACCCTGGTGTACGGTCTGCTGATCGCCTTTCCCAGTATGGTGATCGCCGGGCCCTTTTTCGCACGTACTCTGAAGGGCTTGCGAACGGAGCCGGTGCCCGGTCTGGTGCCCGAGCGCGACTTTGCACCTGAAGACCTCCCTCCTTTAGGACTGAGCTTGTTTGTTGCCCTCATCCCTATCCTGTTGATGGGCACGGTCGCCGTCTTCAAGCTATATGTACCGGAAACACATTCCGCTTACGATTTCGCCACGTTCATTGGCGATCCGGTCGTGGCCCTGCTGATCGCCGTCATCGCCGGCGGCATCTGGCTGGGGCTTGCGCGGGGTATGAGCATGCTGGCGCTGCAGAAGACCAGCATCGACGCCGTCAAGGGCATTTCGATGATCCTGTTGGTCATTGCCGGCGGCGGCGCCTTGAAACAAGTGCTGGTCGACAGCGGGATCAGCGACTACATCGTCGGACTGATCAGCGATAGCCGGGCCTCGCCGGTATTACTGACCTGGCTTATCGCGGCCGCCTTGCGAATTTCGCTCGGATCGGCCACGGTCGCGGCCCTGACGGCGGCGGGCATAGTGGCGCCCTTGGCCCAGCAGGCGGCCGTATCGCCCGAGGTGTTGGTGCTGGCGACCGGAGCGGGCAGCCTGACCTGTTCGCAGGTGAACGATACCGGCTTCTGGCTTTTCAAGGAATATTTTAACTTGTCGATCCTCGACACCTTCCGGACCTGGACGGTGATGGAAACCATCATCTCCGTTTGTGGACTGGCGGGTTGTTTACTTCTCAACGCAATATTGACGTAAATGGTAACGCAGATCGGTTTGATCGGATTGGGGAAAATGGGTTTCCCCCTGGCGCAGAATATGACCGCCAACGGTTTTGAAGTGTATACGCACGACCTCCTGCCGGGCTTGCTCGAGCGGGCCCGCGAGGCAGGCCTGAAAGCTTACAAAGATACCGATGCTCTGCTGGCGCAACTGAGCGGCCGAAAGGTGCTCTGGCTGATGATCCCCGCGGGGCCGGCTGTGGACCATGCGATCGAAAAGCTCTTGCCGCAACTACAGCCCGGCGATATCCTGATCGACGGCGGCAACTCCTATTTCGAAGACAGTGTCCGCCGCTATCGGTACCTGGCGGAGCGGCAGATCGATTTCCTCGACTGCGGCACCAGCGGGGGGGTCGGCGGCGCCCGCCACGGCGTATGTACGATGATCGGCGGGAAGCCGGAGGTGTTCGCCTACTGCGAGAAACTCTTTCAGGCTATCTCCGTGCCGGACGGCTACCTGTACACGGGCGAAGCTGGCAGTGGACACTATGTGAAGATGATCCACAACGGGATCGAGTACGGCATGATGCAGGCCATCGGCGAGGGGTTCGAGATGTTGCACAAGAGCCGCTACGAACTCGACCTGAAAGCGGTGGCGAACGTATGGAACCACGGTTC
>JAGQXA010000643.1 GCA_020436865.1 Saprospiraceae bacterium
CAGGTAGCCCGGGCGCTATCCAAGTTGCCGTATCGGTTTTCAAGAATGTCGAGAATAGAAAACCAATACAGCTCAAGGAACAACGAACAGGGCGATGAATTCGAGATAAGATATCTGATCGGCAGTAAAATAACCGCCAAGTCTGAAAGCGACCAATGGCTGACCGAAAGGTATGCCCTTTTCCAGGATCTACCGGACACCATCGCTGAATTTGAGATCCACCACGAGGAATGGGAAATTAACGAACTTGAGATAACCGGATTGAAAGTCGACTATCCAAGATTTTCGAACTTGATAAACAATAGCCCGGATCTGAAGCACTACTCAAAAGGGGTTAAAGTAATCGCCTGGGACAAAACAGAAAAGAAAAAGACCGATTTCCTCAAAACATGAGGTGTTCATACCCGCCAGGCTCCCTCTGTGATGAAAAGGGATTGTAATTGCTCTGAACCCTTTCCCCGCTATTTGCCAGACAGACCCGAAAAGAAATGACCCTCCACGAATTGCTCGATCACAGTTACGGCCACGACGGTGACAAAACTCTCCGACAGCGCTTAGGCGAGGGCGCCGATCCAAATTTGCGCGACGATGGCGAAACATTGCTTCACGTAGCTGCGCGGCGACGGAGAGATAGTGCCGTGGCCATCCTGCTGGAGCACGGGGCCGACGTCGACGCCCGAAACAGCCACGGGAAGACGGCCTACACACACGCGATTCGCCGGGGCTTTCACGAAGTGGTCGCGATGCTGGCCGCAAAAGGGGCCGATACCACGCTCAGCGCAGCCGATCGCTTTGCCGTGGCCATGATCAGCGGTCGACTCTCCGAAGCACAAGAGATTCTCGCCAGACATCCTGCCTGTGCTTGCACCGGCAACCCGGAGGAGGATCGCCTGCTCGCCGATCTGGCCGGACGCGCCCAGTTCGAACCGGTCGCTTTTCTGATCGAAGCAGGCGCCGACTTGAGCGCACCGGGCCTCGATTCCGGAACGCCCTTACACCAATCGGCCTGGTTCGGACAACCCGTAAACGCTCGACTCCTCCTCGACGCAGGCGCTCCCTTGGACATCTTCGATAGCATTCATGGTAGTTCACCGATCGGCTGGGCAGTTCATGGGGCCCGGTACTCCGGCGCAGCCGAGCAGCGCCAGGAAGCGTATCTGGAATTGGTGCGTATGTTGCTCGATGCAGGTTCTAGCCTGCACTACCCGGGGCAACCTGACGATGACGCCTACCTGAGGCGACTCCGAAAGGATGCTACGCCCAAGATCCAAGAACTCCTGCCAGCCCGCATCTAGCGGTTCTAGCCGTAGCGAGTGTACTCACTTTTCCCTATCTTTCGGCTATGACGATCTGGTTCGTGCCAGGTGTTTTCAACCTGCTCGCCACAAACATAGGCCTTGCCCCTTTTCCTGGCGACAACCGGAAGATCCGCGACACACTAACGCAAAAGCCCTTAGGACCATGAGCCCCTTGGAACTACAAGTCATCGACACCTGGTATATCAACCACCGGACCAACCTGAAATTGATCGATCAACTCACCGAAGAAGCCCTATCCCTGACCACCTCGAAGAGGGGAGGCGGAACGGTAGGGCACCAACTGGCGCACATCTACAATGTCAGGTTCTGGCGGTTGGAAAAATACGACAAGACCTGGGTGTCCGGACTACACACCATCAAGGCTGCCGATGAGAAGACCCTGGACCTGCTCAGGAAATATCACGCGACCAGCGCAGACCTGATCGGGCAATTGATCAGAAACGGATTGGAACAGGATGGCCTGGTCAAAGGGTTCTCCAGAGGCGTCGTTCCTCTGCTGGGCTACTTCATCCACCACGAAGCGCATCACCGGGGGAATATTCTGTTGACCCTGAAGCTCTGTGGGTTTAAACTCCCCGATGAGCTCAAGTACGGGATTTGGGAATGGAATAAGATATGAAGACTGGATATGAAAATCAGACTCACTTTGTTTTTTTTCTTTGCGGCCATCTGCCTGGCGCCTGGCCAGCCTCCCGCGCCCGACCACGACGCTATCTATCGGGCCGAGATCATCTACCGCTCCAAGAAAGACCTGGAAACGGCCATTCCCTGGTACCGCACCGCCTTCGACGGCCCGTTCACCGATGTGTCGAAGATCTTTCAGGCACTCGATTGCGCCACCCAGACAGGAGATACCCTCGCGGCTGTGCAGTTTATGGAAAAAGGGCTGGAACTGGGCCTGACCCCAGAGGATTACCGACGCAACTGGAGCCGCATCGGCAACTCGATGCCCCTCGAATCGGTCGCCACCAAATGCGATAGTTTGACGCCCTTACGAACCTACCGGCAACAGCTAAACCCGGAACTGATCGCGCAACTCCAACGGATGAGCGATCGCGACCAGGAGTTTCGCTCGGAAGAACCGGAAAATTGGGAACTGCAACGCCAAAACGATAGTTTGA
>JAGQXA010000644.1 GCA_020436865.1 Saprospiraceae bacterium
AAAAAATACAGGCATGAAGAAGAAGTATCTCGGACTCGATTTCTCGAATATACGTGGTGATTTCTTCGGCGGCCTTACGGCGGGTATTGTTGCTTTACCGCTGGCGTTGGCCTTTGGAGAGCAGACTGAGATGGGCGCGATCGCCGGACTATACGGCGCCATTGCCATTGGGATGTTAGCGGCTCTTTTCGGGGGCACCGAGACCCAGATCAGCGGTCCGACGGCCCCGATGACGGTAGTGTCGGCGGTGGTCATCACCGATGCGATCGCCTATGCCGGAAGCTTCAATGCCGCCTTTCCGATCATCATTGCCACTTTTTTTCTGGCCGGGTTGCTGGAGATGTTGTTCGGCATCTTTCAGTTGGGTAAATACATCCGATATATTCCATACCCCGTCGTATCGGGCTTTATGAGCGGGATCGGGGTGATCATCATTCTTAGTCAGGTCTTTCCGTTCTTTGGGATGGAGAGTCCGGGTGGCGGGTCGTTGGGGGTGGTGAGCCACCTTGCGGAGATCCCCGCCGGGATCAACTGGTTCAGCGTGCTGGTGGCCGGATTGAGTATCGGGCTCATCTATCTTTTTCCCCGGCTGACCAAGGCCGTGCCTGGCAGTCTGGTAGCGCTGATCCTGATCTCGATCGGCGCGTTCTTCCTGTTGGAAGGCAAGGTCAGCGTGATCAACGACAGTACGGAAGGAGGAGTGCCGACGGGGCTGCCCGATCTGCATCTGGCCTTTTTCGCAGTGTTCACCGATTTTAATCATCTCAAGCTGGTCGTGGAATTTGCGATAACCTTGGCGGCCCTCGGTGCGATCGACTCGCTGTTGACCTCGGTGGTGGCCGATAACCTGACCAAGACGAAGCACAATAGCAATCGCGAACTGATCGGGCAGGGCATCGGCAACATGGGATCGGCCCTGATCGGCGGTTTGCCGGGAGCCGGCGCCACGATGCGCACGGTGGTGAATGTCAATGCCGGCGGCCGCACGCGGATCTCCGGGGTCGTGGCCGCTCTATTCCTGATCGTGGTGCTGCTGGGGTTGGGGACTTTGGTCGGGTTGGTGCCCAATGCCGTGCTGGCCGGCATTCTGATCACGGTGGGGATCGGCATCATCGACTATCGCGGGCTCGGGCATCTGCGGGAAATACCCCGTTCCGACGCCCTGGTGATGATCGCCGTGCTGTTGCTAACCGTCTTTCTCGGGCTGCTGGAGGCCGTGGCCATCGGCATGATCCTGGCCTCGATCCTGTTTATGAAGAAAGTCTCCGATGTAGCCGAGAACCGCACGCAAGCGGTGCCCCTCAAGGATTTTGCCCGGGAGCAACCCTGGGGCGACGAGGGCGACATCGTCGAACGCCTCGGGCATAAGATCTATATCAAGCATTTGCAAGGCCCTCTTTTCTTCGGCTTCACCTCGCGCTTTCAGGAAATGGTCAAGGCCCTGCCGGAGATATCAGTGGTGATCATTCGCATGGACCGCGTTCCCTATGTCGATCAATCCGGGCTCTATGCCATGGAAGAGGCCGTGCAAGACCTCGAGAACAGGGGCATAGCCGTGGTCATGACCGGCTTGCACGGGCAGCCCGAGGATATGTTCCGCGGGATCAATCTGGTGCCCGGGCTGATCCCGCAGGAGTACATCTTCGACGACTTTGACCACTGCGTGCAGTGGTTGCACCGCTATCTGAAGGGCGACGGCAAGCATATCGACGATTTTGTGAACATGCAAAAAAACCGTGGCGACGGAGCCCTGACCTCCTTCCGGGAAATGTAGGGAACCAGAACCCGGTAGCCGCCCGTCAAAGTCGGGAGTAGCGATTGCGCTGCTCCCGACTTTTCTATTCCACCCCCATTCAAACTCAAACTCCTTCCGATTTTATCGCTATATTTGTATTCTTGAGGATGTAATTATATAGATTGGTTTATGAAAACGCATTTCGATCTGAATTTTCTGGAAGAGTCGACCGAGACGATGCGTGCGATCGCCCATCCGATCCGGATCGCGATCATCGATCTTTTGCAGCGAAACGAACAGATGTCGGTCACCCAGATCTACGAAGCGCTCGACATCGAGCAAGCGGTAGCTTCACACCACTTGCGGATCCTCAAGAACAAGAATGTCGTAGTGGTTCAACGCGACGCCAAGTTTTCGCTCTACTCCCTCCGCACCCCTGATTTTTACGAGATCATCCAGATCCTGACCAGGGTCATCTGATCCAGATCCAGCCGGGCTTTCCACTTCCCACATAGCACTTGTCCTTGACGATCCCTATGCCTTCGAACCTCTTCGATGGTGGGTCGATTTTTTTCCGGCTCCGGGCATTCTGCTAAAATTCCGTCCTGCCTACGTTCGGCCGAAAAATGATCGGGCGATCAAAAAAAGTTCCAAACAATTTGTAAGTATATAGATAAATATATACTTTAGTCTTTAGATTTGTTTCTTTGAACCGCTATTTTGATTTACCAACTTTTCTAAAAGTCTGATTATGAATGGCAAATTTCTACTAAAGGCCATGGTCCTTTTGCTGGGGTTGCAGCTTTCGGTCGGGAGCCTGTGGGCTCAGGAGCCGAAGCCCGAAGAGGACCATTCTTACAAGCCGCTGACGCTGAAACTCAGTGAAGACGGTAAGAAGTACGTCCGATTCATTACCTGGCACCAGTTTTGGGCCACTTTCCAGGAAGATGCGGCAGGCGATCTGAAGACCAACTTTCTCTTGCGTCGCTCGCGTTTTCTGGCCTTTGCGCAGGTTTCGCCGCGCTTTCTCATCCTGACCCACTTCGGCTTGAACAGCCTGGGGCCGGGCGGAATGGATGCGCTCGGAACCTTGGCGCCCGCACAATTGTTCATGCACGATGCCTGGGCGGAATACCGGGTGGTCGAGGGCCAATTGTACATCGGCGCCGGCCTGCACTACTGGAACGGCATTTCCCGCCTGACCAATCAAAGTACGCTGAACATCATGACCCTCGATGCGCCGCG
>JAGQXA010000645.1 GCA_020436865.1 Saprospiraceae bacterium
AAGTGTTCCCCGAACTGAAGGCTCAGCAGGAATCGGTAGCCAATATCATCCAGGGCGAAGAACGGGCCTTCCTCCACACGCTCGAGAACGGCCTCAAACGCTTCGAAACGCTGACCGTCAAAAACGGCAACATCGACGGGCAGGATGCCTTCGAACTATACGACACCTACGGATTTCCGATCGACCTGACCCGCCTCATCGCCGCCGAACGAGGCTGGAAGGTGGATGAAGCCGGCTTCGATCAGGCCCTGGAGGCACAGAAGGAACGCGGCCGCAAGGCTACGCATCGCGAAGTCGGCGATTGGACGGTCGTGCGCGAAGGTAGCGAAGTACAGTTCGTCGGCTACGACCAATTGGCGGTCGACGAAACGCGGGTACTGAAATACCGCACCGTCAAGACCGCCAAGGGGGCCGAATATCAGGTGGTGCTCAATGAAACGCCCTTTTACCCGGAAGGCGGCGGTCAGGTGGGCGACACGGGTATCCTTCGCTTTGGGGAAGAGCCGGTGCCGGTGATCGATACCAAGAAAGAGAACGACCTCATCATCCACCTGCTCGAAAAATTGCCCGCCCACATCGAGGCTCCGGTACGGGCTGAAGTGAACCGCCAAAAACGCTTGCTGACCGAGAACAATCACTCGGCTACCCACTTGTTGCATGCCGCGCTGCGGGAAGTGCTGGGCAGCCATGTGCAGCAACGCGGCTCCCTGCTCAATGAGGAATACCTGCGTTTCGACTTCTCCCACCCGCAACGGGTAGAGGAAGACGAATTGAGCCGCATCGAACAGATCGTCAATAGCAAGATCCGCGAGAATATCCAACGGGAGGAGAACCGGCGCCTGCCCATCGAAGAGGCCAAGAATGCCGGTGCGATGATGCTGTTCGGCGAAAAGTACGGCGATGAAGTGCGCATGATCACCTTCGACCCTTCCTTCTCCCGCGAGCTCTGTGGTGGTTGCCATGTGCCCGCTACCGGAAGGATCGGCTATTTCAAGATCACGTCCGAAGGCTCGGTCGGTACCGGTATCCGGCGCATCGAAGCCGTGACCGCCCTCTATGCCGAGCGCTATATCAACAACGAATTGCACGAACTCAACGAGATCCGCCAGATCGTCAAGTCTCCCTTGAATCCGGCCAGGCAAGTGGCAGAACTGCAGAAAGAACATAAGGAACTGAAGAAAGAGGTCGAGCGTTTGCTGGCTTTGCGCGCCGGCGCTCTCAAGGACGAACTGCTGGCCCGCGCCGAAGAGGTAGAGGGCGTCAAGTTCCTGGCTGCCAGGGTGCCCCTCAACGATGCCGGCGCCCTGAAGACCCTCGCCTACCAGCTGGAGGAGTCGCTCGGGCAGGCCGTCGTGGTGCTCGGAGCGGTCATCAACGACAAACCGCAACTGCTGATCGTCATTAGCCGCGAACTGGCCGGCAGCAACGGCCTCCATGCGGGTAATGCCGTGCGCCAACTCGCCCAGAAGCACATCCAGGGCGGCGGCGGCGGACAACCCTTTTTCGGTTCGGCCGGGGGTAGCAAAGCGGAAGGTCTCGATCAGGCCCTGGCAGAGGCGAAAAAACTTCTGCTAGGGTAGGGAGGGGTTCATACCCCCTCCACAAACCGGGCGACTTTCACCAGATCCTCCGGGCTGGTACCGGTGACCTTTTCCTGCTTCATGTACTGCTTAACCTTTTCCTCCAACCCGGGGAAGGCCCGGATGATCGACTTCCGTCGAAGCTTGACCTCCGTGGCTTGTTCGCCCACTACCAGGAAATAGACGACCTTTTCCTTGGTGAAGCGCTTGGTCTGCTCACCGGTATTGGCGCCGGGCACGTTCATTGCCGCCCCGCCACTGAGAAGGTCCTTGTCGTAGTGGCGGATGGCCTGCACCTTTTTTCCCTCGAACAGGAGCTCGAAAAAGCTCAGTTCGTTCAGCCCCTTCTGGTAAATATTGTAGCCGTTGCGAAACTCCAGGGTACTACCGCTAGCAGGATCCATAAAGCTGAACCCTATCAACTGGACCGGCAACAGATTCACCTTCCGGCCTTTGTCGTCTTCGTACTCGATGATGTCGTCGAAGATGTTGTACTTGAAGCCGACGTTCGGGATCGAATGTTCGGATTTGGTATGTATGGTCCCATACAAGAAGCCGTCGTAGAAGTAAGGAGTGCCGTCGGTGTTCTTGTACTTGGCGGCCGCCATGTACAACTGATTGGGCGGCGCAGAGTCCAGGAAAGTTTCCATGTCCCATGCCGGGACTTCCCCTTGTGCTTGCAGGTTCAGGTTGCCGATCGACAGCAGGGCGATCCAACAGATCGGCAAGATCTCGTATTTCATAGCTCTCGTTTTATATTCAACAATTGCGAGGTACTGATGGGTCGCCAAAGGTACGCGCTTTCCGATAAAACACCAATCTTCCTCATTTTCCTTCCTCCTTTTTCGGCGCTCGCTCCAGGCTCTCGG
>JAGQXA010000646.1 GCA_020436865.1 Saprospiraceae bacterium
GCCTGCCGCGGCGGCGAGTGCATCTCGACTACGTGGAAGTGCCGGTGATGTTCACCATCAAAGACTGGCTCGACGAGGATGGGTTCTACAAGGTGCATTTTATGGCCGGTCTGGCCTATGGCCGCCTTTTTAGGTCGGAAGTGGAATTCTTTCCCGTCGTCGAAGATCAAACCGAACTTTTCCAGAAGAACGACCTTAGCCTGGCCGCCGGCGCCAGCTACTTCCTGAGCGAGCACTTCGGTTTCTCCGCCCGCTATACCCGTTCGCTCATCCCCCTCTTCGATATCAGCAAGAACGGGTCGAGCTATAAGCAAGACCTGTGGGGGTACTTCCTGTCGTTCGAGGCCGTCTATTTGTTCTAATCTCCTCTTTCTACTTTTATCTCTCTACTTTCATCTTTGCACTATGAAGACTTTCTTTTCTACCCTGATCCTGGCCACCTTGTTCCTGGCCTGTAACAACGCTACTTCCAACCAAAAGGAGGACGCCCCCGCGCAAGAGCCTGCCGCCACTCAGCAAGCAGTTGCGCCCTCCTTGCCCGGACTGCCGATCGAGAAGCTGCAGGACCTCTGGAACCGCTGCGACTTCATCGACATCGTGTTCTACGAACTGCCGATTTCGATGAGCATGGACGAGAAGAGCAGCATTCAGGCCCTCCTGCGGCAGATCGCCGCCGATCCTGCGCCCCAGCCGCCCAATTGCAAACCGGCGGGCCGGGTTTCCTATCAGGTCGAAGGCGAGAACGAGCTGGAGGCCGACATCTATTTCAGCCAGGGATGTACCTACTACGTCTTCCTGGAAGACGGCAAGCCCGCCTACGCGAACCTGATGATGCCCGAGGGCATCTACTACTTCAACAGCACGATCCAGCAGGCCGGCCTCGAAGCTCCGGTCAGGCAATAAACCCGCTAAACCGACCGGCATGGAGCGTTTAGGCGTGATCGATCTCGGCACCAACACTTTTCACCTGCTCATCGTCGAGCCGTTGGCCGGCGGCGGCTTTCGGGAACTTTACCGCGAACGGCGCTTCATCAAACTGGCCGAAGGCGGTATCCACACGATCGAGGCGGCCGCGTTCCGGCGTGGACTGGCAGCCTTGCGCGAATATCGCGAGGTGCTGTCGGAATACGGAGTCGGGCAGGCGAAGGCCTTCGGGACTGCCGCTCTGCGCACGGCCGACAACGGCGCCGAGTTCATCCGGCAGGCAGAGGCCGAAACGGGTATTCGCGTTCAACTCATCAGCGGACAGGAAGAAGCCCGGCTGATCCACCTGGGGGTGGCCCAGGCCGTGCCCTTTACCCTCGACAAGGCCCTGATCATGGACATTGGGGGCGGCAGCGTGGAGTTCATCATCGCCGACAAAGAACGGGTCTTCTGGGCCGAAAGCTTTCCGGTCGGCGTGGCGGTACTGCGTGCGCGTTTTCATCGCCACGAGCCCATCCAGCCGGCGGAGATCGAAGCCATCGAGCGGCTTCTCGACCAGGTGTTGCAGCCCCTGTCGGATGCCCTGCAAATACACGAAGTAAATTCGCTGGTCGGCGCCTCCGGCACCTTCGAAGTGCTCGAAAGTCTGCTGATCCGCCACAAAGAGCATCCGCTGCACGCCATCTTTCCGGTCGAACAGTTCTTTCCCCTTTACGAGCACATCGTATCCGCCGACGAAGAAGAACGCTTGCGGATGGAGGGCATCCCCGAGTCGCGGGTCGACATGATCGTGGTAGCCCTGGTGCTGTTGCGGTACGTCGTCCGTCTGGCCGGCATTCGGCAGATCACCGTGTCGGCCTACGCCTTGAAGGAGGGCATGCTGGCGGAAATGATCTCGGGTAAGTAGAAAGATAAAAGTAGAAAGAGGAAAGGCCTTAATTTAGAATCTTTCTAAACACCCTCGTCCTCCTTTCCCGCCTTGCATCTGCCCAGTACCTTTGCCCCAATCAAACGCCACTTTAGATGGACGTCGAAATCCTCTCCCGCATCCAGTTTGCCTTTACCATTTCGTTCCACTACATCTTCCCGCCGCTGAGCATAGGGCTGGGGCTGATCATGGTGCTGATGGAGGGCGCCTATTTGCGCACCGGCGATCGGGCATACGAGCAACTGGCGCGATTCTGGACCAAGATCTTTGCCCTGATCTTTGGGATCGGGGTGGCTACCGGCATCGTCATGGAGTTCGAGTTCGGTACGAATTGGGCGGCGTACTCGCGTTATGTGGGCGACATTTTCGGCAGTGCCCTGGCGGCCGAGGGGATCTTTGCCTTTGCTTTGGAGAGCGGCTTCCTGGGCGTACTCTTGTTCGGCTGGAACCGCGTGTCGCCCCGCATGCACTTCTTTGCCACTTTGATGGTGCTACTCGGCTCGATGTTTTCGGCCGTGTGGATCGTCGTGGCAAACTCCTGGCAGCAAACCCCGGCGGGTTATCACATCGTCGGAGAGGGCCTGGAGGCCCGGGCAGAGATCACCGATTTTTGGGCGATGGTGTTCAACCCCTCCAGCGTCGATCGCCTGTTGCACGTCTGGAACGGCGCCTTCATCGCCGGCGCTTTTCTCGTGCTCAGCGTGCATGCCTGGTACCTGCTGAAAGGCCGGCACGTCGAGTTGTCGAAGAAGGCCTTCCGCATCGCGCTGGTCGTGGCGACGGTCGCTTCGCTGGCGCAGCTGTTCAGCGGACATTCCTCCGCCGAGGGCGTGGCCCACAACCAACCGGCCAAGCTGGCGGCCCTGGAAGGCCACTACGACACCCTGGCGCCGGCCGATCTGTAACTGTTCGGGTGGGTGGATCAGGAAAGGCAGGAAGTGAGCGGGCTGGCCGTGCCCGGTGGACTGAGCTTTTTGCTGCATGGCGATTTTTCCGAGCCGGTCGCCGGCCTCCACGCGCTGCCGCCCGACGAGCGACCCGGAGCGGTCAATGCCGTCTTCCAGTTTTATCACCTGATGGTCGCTATCGGCATGGCGTTGATCTTCCTCACCTTGCTCGGCTGCTGGATGTGGTGGCGCGGAAAGCTGTTTTCGACCCCCTGGTTGTTGCGGCTGTTCGTACTGGCCGTCTTGCTGCCGCAACTGGCCAACCAGTCCGGCTGGTTTGCAGCCGAGATGGGCCGGCAACCCTGGGTAGTGTACGGCCTGCTGCGCACTTCCGACGCCCTCTCGGAAGCTGTTGTCGCCGGACAAGTGCTGTTTTCGTTGATCCTCTTCGGACTGGTGTACCTCCTCTTGTTTGCCCTGTTCCTCTATTTGCTCAACAAAAAGATCGTCGGCGGACCGGCCGATGCGCCGCTGATCGATCACCGTCCCGGGCAGGAGCGAATGGCCGAACGCTTCGGGTAGGGCAAAGGGCAGTTGGCCCGCCCTCGCCTTGGCTTCGGCGGGGCGAGCAAAAAGTGTTCCCAACGATCTTCGGACCCAATCCCCCAATAACCCAATCCCCCAATCCCCCAATAACCCAACAACCCAATAACCCAATAACCCAACAACCCAATAACCCAACAACCCAATAACCCAATAACCCAATAACCCAATAAACAACCCTATGGCAACCTTTCTCTCTCTGGATTATCCCACCTGGTGGTTCTTGCTGGTCGGCGCCGTTTTTTCGGGCTACGCCATCCTCGACGGCTTCGACCTGGGGGCGGGGGCTTTACACTTGTTTTTCCGAAAGGAAGAAAGCCGCCGGATCGCCCTGAACGCCATCGGGCCGGTATGGGACGGCAACGAAGTCTGGCTGGTGATCGGCGGCGGCGCGCTGTTCGCCGGTTTCCCGGTGGTGTACGCCAACCTCTTTTCGGCCATGTACATCCCTCTCATGCTCTTTTTGGTAGTGCTCATCCTGCGGGCGACCTCCATCGAGTTCCGCAGCAAGGAGCCGATGCGGTGGTGGCGGCGCATGTGGGATGTGAGTTACAGCGTATCGAGCATTCTGCTGGCTGTGCTGTTGGGAGTGGTGTTGGGAAATGTGTTGCAGGGCATGGCCATCGGGCCCGACCTGCAGTATCAGGGCCATTGGACGGATTTTCTCAACCCCTACGCCGGTCTGGTGGGAATTACTACCCTCAGCTTGTTTGCCCTGCACGGCGCCATTTACCTCAGCCTGAAAACGGAAGGCCGCCTGTACGCCAAACTAACGCAATTGGTCAAGAGCAGCGCAGTCTTTTTCATCGTGGCCTTCGCCATCACCTCGGTCTACACCCTGATCTACCTGCCCCACTTGTCGGACCGCTTTCGCTCCGATCCGGCATTGTTTATCTTTCCGTTGCTGGCATTGTTGAGCATCGCCAACGTGACGCGGCTGATCAACAAGCGGAAATTCCTTCCGGCTTTTATCTTCTCGGCCTTGAGCATTGCCTTCCTGCTCATTCTGGTGGCCGTCGAGCTCTACCCGACGATCATCCTGTCGACTACCGATCCGGCCCATAGCATTACGATCTATAATGCGGCCTCGTCGGAAAAATCGCTGGGCATCATGCTCACCATCGCCGCCATCGGCACGCCGCTGGTGATCGCCTACACCTCCTTCGTATTCTGGACCTTCCGGGGAAAAGTAAAGCTGGATGAAACGTCGTACTAAGTAGAAAGATAAGAGATGAAAGATAAAAGAGGAAAGACTGCTCCCAACGGGTCTCTCTTTCATCTTTTATCTTTCTACTATACTAGAACATCGCATTGACCCCCAGCCCGACCCAGTTGCCGCGGCGGACGGCCATTCCCGACTGCGAGAAGTACTGGTTGACCTTGGCGCCGTCGCCGGCCGCGCCAGGATCGGCGGCATGCCAGGTATAATGCAGGCTCAGTTTGAGGTTCTTCTTGTGGAGATACCAGTTCAGACCGGCGTTGAAGGTGTCTTCGCTGCCGCTGTACATTTTGAGGGCGGCGGCATCGGCCTGACCGGCGGCATCGGTGGCGCCGCGGAAGGCCATCCACATGAAGACCGGCTCGAGGAAATATTTTTCGGCTACGACCAGATTGTAGCCCAGGCGGGCGTAGCCCGTTTCCGAGCGGTAGGTAAGGTCGGAAGGGCCCTCGCGCCAGAGCAGGCTCCACTCGCCGTCGAAATTGACCGGACCCCAGTTGAAGAGCCAGTCGGCCGAAGCCTGATAGCCGGCCTGGAACAGATCGGTTTCCCCTTGCCAGGAGCCGCCGAGCGCTAACGAGAGCCCCTTGCGCTGGTTGAAGTAGTTGACGTCGTAACCGATCTTATAGACCGTTTGCTCCGGGTCGCCCAGATGCAGCACGGCGCGGCCGACGAAGAGCGGCGAAAATTTGACGCCCGAGAAGGCCTGCGGGGCAAAAACGCCGAGGTTGTAGTTCAGTCCTACCGGATCGCCCTCCTTCCATAGCAGTCCGCCGAGATTCACGCCGACCGATCGGCCGTTGGAAATGCCGACCAGATGCTGGCGCTGGTAGTACTGCGACATCGATTTTTCCATGGAGGTCGAGGCCCAGGCCGCCGTGATGCTCTCGCGGCCAAGCTGAGGCCGGAAGTAGCCGGCCGTGAGGTGCAGCGCTTCGCTGCCCGTTGCCAGGCGCCATTGCAGGAAGGCGTCCCAAATAGTGATCACCGGACTGGAGCCGTTGTTGCCACCGCCCACCAGGGCGGAACGGTCGTCTTTGCCCAGCTGGTCGTAAGCCATGGCCAGGTAGAATTTCCAGTTGGGGTAGGGGTTGGCGCGGAAGCCGAAGCGGGCCCGCCGCAGCAAGACCGAGAAGCGATCGTCGACCGGCGCGTAGCGTTTTTCCTCCTGGTCGAATTCCTGCTGGTCGAACGAATAGGCCGACCAGAGTTGCAAGGCCAGGAAGGGCTCGATATGGTAATCGTCCTTTTTCTGCAGCCAGTGGTCGAAGGCGCCCTGAGCGGGAAGCAATCCGGAAATGGCGACCGACAGGAGGAACAGTAAAGTAGTTCGAAAATACATAGCGTTGTATTTTGAAAGAAAAAAGGCAAAACACGATGGTTTTGCCCTTGGAACCGGCGAACCGGTTATTCCAAAAATCACCCAATTATTCTTTTGGAGGTGGGATGTGGGTAGTGAGATCTGGGTAGGATCACACTGGGTACGTTGGCCATCCCACGGCATTTAATGCGGTAGTTTGTCTTTCACCGCGCCGTAGGTGAAGGTGCCGATTACGGCGCTGAGCAACACCAGGGCGATGATCCAGTATCCCTGGCCGATGAGGATGTACATCGGACCGGGGCAGCAGCCGACCAGGCCCCAGCCCAACCCGAAGATCGAGCCGGCGAGCAGGTGGCGCTTGAGATTGTAGGGCATCGGATTGTAGGTAACGAGATTGCCTTCGATGGTCTTCATCTTAAACCGCTTCATGGCCCAAATGATGGCGGCGCCGAGGGCCACAGCCGTACCGATAATGCCATACATGTGAAAACTTTCGAACCGGAACATCTCGTGAATGCGGAACCAGGAAATGGCCTCCGACTTGCTGAGAATGATCCCGAAGAGGATCCCTACGCTAAAAAAACTCAATATCTTCATGAATGATCAATTTTGGAGGATCTAACCGAAAATGAGGGGCATGAGCAAGTGGGTCATGATCAACCCGCCGATGAAGAAGCCGATCACGCTGAGCAGCGACTG
The DNA here is from genome assembly GCA_020436865.1 of Saprospiraceae bacterium. GTDB lineage: Bacteria > Bacteroidota > Bacteroidia > Chitinophagales > Saprospiraceae > JAGQXA01. The sequence continues at coordinate 6,582 of JAGQXA010000646.1, forward strand.
CAACTGCAGATGCGACAATCCCGTGATGGCGTGCCCCGAAGTACAACCGTCGGCGTA
>JAGQXA010000103.1 GCA_020436865.1 Saprospiraceae bacterium
ATGCCGTATTCGGCGCAGACCTCGGCAAAATCGGCATTTTCCGCCAGGAAGCCATAGCCCGGATGGATGGCGTCGGCGTTGGTGATCTCGGCGGCGGCCATGATCTTCGGCACGTTGAGGTAGGATTCGGCGGAAGCCGGGGGGCCGATGCAGACAGCTTCGTCGGCAAAGCGTACGTGCAGACTTTCACGGTCGGCTGTCGAGTAGATGGCGACCGTTTTGATGCCCATTTCGCGGCAGGTGCGAATGATCCGCAGGGCGATCTCGCCCCGGTTGGCTATGAGGATCTTGTTGAACATAGATTACGGATTTAAACGGAAAGACGGAAAAATCCCGGGCAGACGAGAGCCTGCTTAACCTTTAGGATCCACCAGGAACAAGACCTGATCGTACTCGACCGGCTGGGCATCTTCGACCATGACCTTAACGATCTTGCCGGCCAGTTCGGATTCGATCTCGTTGAAGAGTTTCATGGCTTCGATAATGCACACCGTCGCGCCTTTTTCGATCACATCGCCCACTTTCACATACGGGCCTTTTTCCGGTGAAGGAGAGCGATAGAAGGTGCCGACCATGGGCGAGCGAAGTTCGAGATAACCGGCCGTGTTTTCCCCTGTACTTGCTTCCGGTTCGGCTGATTTATCCGGCGCTTTGGCGGCGGGAGGCGGGCTGACCGGCTCAGCCGAAGGAACGGGAACCTGACTGGGTTGTACCGGTACGATCTGCTGAGCGGGGGTGACGACGGTAGGGGCGGCCACCGGTTTGACCTTCTGGTATTTTTCCGTGCGGATGGAGATCTCGAATTCGCCGTCGCGCATCTTGAATTCGGTCAGATTGGATCGGTTGATCAGCTTGATGAGTTCTTGAACTTCCTTGAAGGTCATGAGCAGGGAATTTGTGGGTGTTGCAAATAAAGAAAGGTGACCGGAGCTTATTCCTTCGCCCTTTCCATATAGGTGCCGGTAGCGGTGTCGACCTTGATCTTGTCGCCGGTATTGATGAATAGCGGAACTTTTACCTCTGCGCCCGTTTCGATGGTGGCGGGTTTGAGGGTATTGGTGGCCGTGTCGCCGCGCAAGCCCGGCTCGGTGTAGGTCACTTCGACGATGATATACTGGGGCAGGTCCATTTGCAGCGGGATCTCTTTTTCAGCATGAAAGAGGATCTCTACCTCGGTGCCTTCCTTGAGCATGCCCGGGTTGCTCACTTTGGCCTCTTCGAGCAGCAATTGTTCGTAGGTTTCATTATCCATGAAGTGGAACCCCATATCGTCGGAGTAGAGAAACTGGAACTTGCGGCGTTCGACCCGGACGTCGTTGATCTTGTGTCCGGCCGGGAAGGTGTTGTCAATGACGCGGCCCGTGGTCAGGCTCTTGAGTTTGGTGCGCACAAAGGCGTTACCCTTGCCTGGTTTGACGTGCTGGAATTCGACTACGCTGTAAATGTCGTTGTTGAATTCGATGCAGAGTCCGTTGCGGATATCACTGGTACTGGCCATGAATGACTTCGTTTTTAGTTGATTTCACAGTTGGGTTCAATTGCGGGGCAAAGATAGGAAAATCCCCTCTTTAATAGGCCCATTTTACCCAGGTTGCGCCCCAGGTAAAGCCTCCGCCGAAGGCCGTCAGGATGATATTGTCGCCTTTCTTTAGTTGCGACTCATAGTCCCAGAGGCAGAGCGGCAGCGTTCCTGCGGTGGTATTGCCGTATCGTTGAATGTTGATCATGATCTTTTCCATCGGAAAATCGGCCATTTTGGCGACCGTTTCGATGATGCGCATATTGGCCTGATGCGGTACCATCCAGGTGATGTCGTCGACGGTGAGGTGGTTGCGCTCCATGAGTCGCAGCACTACGTCGGACATACCCGTAACCGCGGCCTTGAAGACGGGGCGGCCGTTCTGGTAGACGAAGTGTTCGCGATTCTGCACCGTTTCCAGGGTAGCCGGATGCAGCGAACCGCCGGCCTTTTGATAGAGGAATTGCCTTCCGGCGCCGTCGCTCTTGAGGATGGAATCGATCACGCCACAATCGTCGGTCGAGGGTTCGAGCATGACGGCCCCGGCGCCATCGCCGAAGATCACGCAGGTGGTGCGGTCGGTGTAATCGATGATCGACGACATCTGATCGGCTCCGATCACGACGACCTTTTTATGCGTACCCGATTCGATGAATTTGGCGCCGGTAGAGAGGGCGTACAGAAAACCAGAGCAGGCGGCGCTCAGATCGAAGCAGAAGGCGTTCTTGATCCCGAGCTTATCGGCCGTGATGTTGGCCGTATCGGGAAACGGCATATCGGGCGTCACGGTGGCGCAGATCATCATATCGACCTCGGAGGGGTCGGTATTGGTTTTCTCCAGCAGGCCTCGCACCGCCTCTACGCACATATCGGAAGTGGCCTTATCGGGATCTTTGAGAATGTGGCGCTGCTCGATCCCGGTGCGGGTACGGATCCATTCGTCGGTGGTATCGACGAGTTTTTCCAGATCGGCATTGGTCATGATGTGGTCCGGAACGTATCCCTGCACACCGGTGATTGCTGCTAGCTGACGAGCCATAACGATGGATGGTTTACCGGTAAAAAAGAGGCTGCAAGGTAGGAAAAAACTCCTAGACTACCCGCCGCTCTTCCAGGGGAATTGGGCGTATTTTGCGTACCTTTGGCCGTGCCGCCCCTCTCCTGAAACCTG
>JAGQXA010000647.1 GCA_020436865.1 Saprospiraceae bacterium
CTACGGACGACGAGAACATGTCGCGAAATTCTTCCGGATTGCGGAAGGGCTCCTTGAGTTCTTTCCGCAGATCATACCACTTGTGGGGTTTGAACCCGCCGTAAAGGACGCCGTTCTGCGGGCGGACGGCCAGCTTGAAATAATGCCCGTGGTCGAGTTTCTTGATCTCCGAGAAGAAGGTCCGCTCGGTCTGATCGGTCCGGTTGAACACCAGATAGTCGAACAAGGCCGCCCGGTCGGGTTCAGGCTTTCGGCCGAGCACGGCCAGAATGGCCGGGATCTCGGAAGCGAACAGAAGGCGATCCTGATCGAGGCAGTAGTAAAAGGGCTTGATGCCGTAGCGGTCGCGCGCGCCGAACAGCGTGCGCTCCTGCCGGTCGTAGATGACCAGGGCCCACATGCCGTTGAGGCGATGCAGCATGCCTTCGCCCCATTCCTGATAGGCGGTCAGCAGAACTTCGCTATCGGTTTTGGTCCGAAAGCTGTATCCCTTGGCGGTCAGTTCTTCGCGCAGTTCGATGTAGTTGAAGATCTCGCCGTTGAAGATCATCACGTAGCGCTCGTCGTGCGAGAACATGGGCTGATGCCCCGCTCTGCTCAGGTCGATGATGCTCAGGCGCACAAACCCGAGCCCGAGGCTACCGTCGGTGAAGGAACCCTCGTCGTCTGGGCCGCGATGCTTGATCTCCCGCATCATGGCGGCAAGCTCGGTTTCGCGAACCTGCTTTTGGTCGAAGTGAATAATGCCGGCTATGCCGCACATATCGAGTGAATCTTAGGTGTTTACAATATGGTTAAGCCCAGGTAGTCGTGCTTGCTGCGGTGGCCGAAGAGAGCTCCGTTCGCCGCCCGAGCAACAGCTCGTAGATCTCTTCCAATTCCCGTTCCTTCTCCACGAGGTCGAGCCGGTTCACGGCCTCTTCCTGGGCGGCCGTTCCGAGCGACTTGCGCAGTTCGCGCTGCAGGATCAGTTTTTCCATGGCCACGCTCAGGGCCTTGACGTCGTATTCCTTGACGAGCAGGCCCGTTCGCCCGTCTTCCATGACGTGCGGGATGCCGGCATGATAGGTCGAGATCACGGGCAGGCCCGCAGCCATCGCCTCGATCACCGCCCCGGGAATGCCTTCCTTCTCCCCGTCCGTATGGGTCACGCTGGGGTGAATGAAAATATCGGCCATCTTGAAATACTCGAGATGCTGCTTCGAGCCGTACTGCACGGCGCCGTGCATGGTAATATTCTTCAGTCCGCTCTGCCGGATCTTCTCCTCGACCGTCGACCGCAGATAGCCATCGCCGACGATGTGCAGGTGCACCTTATCGCGCACGTAGGCCGGCAAGGCTGCCAGGGCGTCGATGATGAAGCCGTGGCCCTTGCGCTCCTGCAGGGAGGAAATGATCAGCATGTCGACCTTCGTCTTGTCCGGAAAGCTGCGCTGCATCGTGAAGGGCGCCGTTTCGGTGCCGTAGTAGTGCACGATGATCTTTTCCTCCGGACAACCAAGCCCGAGCAGGTCCTGTTTCATGTCGTCCGACATGGCGAGCACGGCCTGCACGCCGGGATTGTGGAAGACCTGCTTCTGCAACAGCGTCTTCCCATAACCATAGAAGCGGTTGGGGAAACTGGTGCAATCGTAGCCGTAGAACGACACGCAGGAGGGCAACCGCAGTTCGCGCAGCACATCGGCGTACACGAGGCAATCGACGCCGTAGTGGACGTGCAAAATGTCGGGCTGCTGCCGGCGGATGAAACGAACGACCTCCTGCTTAGCCCGGGGGGCCAGCTTGCGGGCTTTCTCGTACAACAGCCGCTCCCAGCTCGAGCGAAGTGGGTAGCAGGTCTCGAAGCGACCGGCGATCTCCTGGAAAAAGGGGCCGTCCTTCTTCTGCGCGTACACCACGCTGGGTTCAAACTGTTCGTGGTACACGATCTGGTTGCGGATAAAGGAGGCCGTAGGCGGCAAGAGCCAACGGACCAGATGGACGACCTTGTTCATGGGTTTCATGGATTAAAGGCTTGTTCCTATCGTCTGCATCCAACGCTGCAGCGAGGAAAGTTGAAGAAAGTTTTTGGGCGCTTCTCGGCGCAAAACCGGCAGCGAAGCGGATGGAAGGGAGCATCCGTCGAACAGACGCGATCCCTCCCGTTGTATATGGGTCAGCGACAACGCACGCTGAAAATTCAGCTGACTCGCCTTGCTGATCTTTTTCTTGTGGGTAAGGTACTCCCACGCCAGCAGCGGCAGGCGCGATTTGGACAGCAGGTTCCGGGGCCGGAAACCGTGGGTGCTGATCACGTCCGACAGCGCCGGGTTGTGGTCGATGATCGATCCGTATAATTGATGGATCGACAGATTTTTCCACAGGCTCTTCTCCTGCGAGAAATGGTACACCCAGGGATAGGGCGTGTCGAGCAAGGCCGCGATGAACTCCACATCGAAGTACGGATGCAGGTTTTTCTTCAGCATCTTCTGGATCTTGATCTCCTTGCTGAAGTATTTGCGAATGCCGACCATCAGCAGATAGTAGAAGTACTTCTCGGGAAGCGGCCGGTCATTGCTGATGAAGGGATGTTGCCGGATCGTCGTCAACAGGGCCTCTTCGTCGACCGGAAAACCCAACTCTTTCGCTCTCAGTTCGGCGCAAAGACGCTGCACCACCGGCGCCGGATCGTCGGCCTGCAGGATCTCGATCATGTTGCGATCGAGGAACAGCCCGCGACTCGAGGGCGTCTTGATCAACTCGCTGCCGAACAGGCCGGTCAGGATCGAACGCTTGTCCTGCAGGAAGCGACTGTACACATAGGCGATGTTGGCCTGCGAAAACTCCGTGATGCCGTCGCCAAGCCGCACGGCCAATTCGGCATACTTCGGAAACTCGGCTTCGTAAGCCTGGCCCAGCAAAATGGGCGTGTATTGAAACTGCAGCCGGTCGGCGATCGCCTGGGGGATCTTCACATCCCAGCTGCCTTCCCGGCCGTAGCTGAACAACTCATAATCGGCAGCCGATTCTTCCAGCAAGGCCACGATCGAGCGCGAATCGAAACCGCCCGTCAACGCCACCGCCGTGTGCTCGGCGCCTTCCGTGTACAGGGCGATGTTGTCGGCCAGCACCTGCTTGAGGCGTTCGGCGCCATCGCAACGGTCGAGGGTCGGGCCCGCTACGGAAAAGCTCGTCCATGGATCGAACCACTTGTCCAGCCGGCATCGCTCGCCGTCGAAGGTCAATATGGCGCCCGGCGGCACTTCCTGTACTCCCTGCAGATAGGTCTCTTCTCCCAGCGTAAAATCGAACAACAAGCGCTGTACGACGGCCCGATAATCGATGGCCGGGGCCGTTCCGTTCTGTGCGAGCTGATTGGCCAGGGCGCTGAGCGAAGAGGCGACGATCCATCCGCGGGACGTCGAACTGTAATAGATCGTGCGCAGGTTCAACGGATCGGTATAGATCACCGGCGAAAGGGCGCCGGCATTCCAGCGCACGATCGCGAACGAGCCTTTCACGAACTCGAGGAAGCGATCGCCCTGTTCCCGCTGCAGCTCGTAGAGCCGGGCGGCCGTCAGCTTTCCCCTTTCGGGAAATTGGTCGAGGCCGCTCTTGGGGTAGCAGTCGCCGTACAGGAAC
>JAGQXA010000648.1 GCA_020436865.1 Saprospiraceae bacterium
ACCAGCAGTGGAATGCCGGTGTGAAAGGTCATCTTCTTCGTAAAACTACTGTGGAACAGGCGCTCCCACAGCCTGCGCCGGGGAATGTAGACCGCCAGCCAGTCGATCTGCCGCTGGCGGATGTAATCGTCGAGGCCGTCGAGCACCGAAGGATTATTGATCACCGAGAAGTCGGTGAACTGGTAAGGATATTCCTTCTCCGTAGCTACCTGCTCGATCACCCCGCCCTTCGATCCGGTGTTGACGTGTGCAAAATGCACCTGCGCGCCCAGTTTCGCGGCCAGTGTCATCAGTTCGCCGACCGCATGTTCTTCCGTGGGCTCGAAGTCGGTGGCATAGGCGATGTGGCCCACCGGCCGGTATTCGGCGTCGCCGGGAATGGCCAGCACCGGACAGGCCGCTTTCATCATCACGTCGGTCGTGACGCTGCCCATCATCTTCTCCAGCGCGCCGCGTTCGCCCTTGGTGCCCATGGCGATCAGGTCGTAGCCTCCTTCTTGTGCATGGTCGGTGATCTCCACCGGCGTAAACAGGCCATAAACCGCCCGCCGGCTACCCAGCGCGGGCCGGCCGGCATAGTCGGCGCAGAACGAGTCGAGCTCTTCCAGGGCTTTGGCCTCCATGTCGTCGAGCATTTCCTGGATGTACTCCGGAGGCACGCTGCTGGCATCGCCGATCGGCAGATGAAAAACGTGCAACAGATCGACGGTGGCGCCAAGTCCCGAGGCCAATTCCTGCACATATCGGAAAGCATGCGCCGCACAATCGGAAAAATCGGTGGGAAAGAGGATCTTCTTCATAAGATTGGATCGGTTTGAGCGCGCTCGGCTTCTTCGTAGTCGATGCTCAACACCGGTATTTGCGCGTGATTGATCAGGGCTTCTACATTGCTGCCTACCAACATGCGCTTGAGCGGGTGGCGCTCGTAATTGGAAATGCCGATCAGCCGCGCATCCACATCGTTGGCAAACGACCGGATGCCATGCTCGATCGTAAAATCGCGGTACACGTGGGTGTGGCAGGTGAAGGGCGCACAGAGCGCCTTGAACTCTTCCATCGCTTCCTTGCTCACCACATAGGGCGGATCGAAAAGCGATGAAGTATGAATGGCTACCAGATGGATCTCCGGCAGGAAATGCTTAACGAATTCCTTGAACCGCAGAAAGGGCTCGCGTTCGCTCTGATTGAAACTGGAGGCAAAGATCACCCGATCGAACTGCAAGCGGGCCGGCGGCTCCTTGATCACCAACACCGGCCGGTGGATGGTCCGGACGATGCGTTGCGTGTTCGATCCGATAAAATACTCGCTCTTCCCGCTGACGCCGTGCGACCCCATGACCACCAGGTCGATCCCTTTCTTCTTTACGTAGTCGGCCACCGCTTTCGACAGTTTTTCGCGCGAGCAGTGTCCCTCCATATCGACGCCGGGATGAGCGGCCTGCAGATCGCGAAACAAGACCTCGGCATTCTTTTCCCGCTGCAAAGCCTCCTGATAAGCAGCCTCCTCCTCAGCCCGGCCCGATGAACTGACCTGGTGCAGCAAGTGCAAGCGGGCGCCGAAGCGTTCGGCCAATTGCACGGCAGCCTGTTCGGCCTGCCGGGCGCAGTTCGAAAAATCAGTGGGAACGAGTATGCTTTTCATGGTGGTACGTGATCATTTCTCTTCAGTGGAAACGACCGGCTGCAGCGTCCAATTGTTTATCAGGTCGTGAGAGGTTACGATACCGACCAATTTGTTGTCTTCGACCACCGGCAGCGATTGGATCCCTTCTTCGGAAAAAATGCGCGCCGCTTCCGCCAGGCCGGCTTGCGGGCCGATCGTCTTGGGGTTCTTGGTCATGATCTCTCCGATGGAAAAGGCGGCATTGAGGCTGTCTTCCGATAAACTGGGCAACATCGGCGCCCGAAAGCTATAGATGTTCAGCACGTCGTTGGTGCTGAGGATACCGACCAGCGCACCTCGGTCGTCGACGATCGGCAGGTGGTGGATCTTCATCGCAAAGAACAGCCTGCAAACCTGGGTGAAAGAGTAGTGTTGTTGGGCAACCAAGACGTTCTTCGTCATGATATCGCCGATCTGTAGGTTCATGTTCGCTAGATTGAGGGTGGATAGATCGCCGCCTTCCCGTCATTCGGAAGAAAGCCGCTTTTCGTTGTATTGACGCTCCGAACGCCCCCCCTTCCGGTTCTGGTCGAAAAGGGTCCACTCGTCGGTGGCCGTCGTTTGTAGCCACAGGTTGCCCGAACGCCGGAAGACCTGTGCGTTCAATCCATATAGCTCGGCAAAGTTCTTTTCCAGCGTGCTCACCTTCAGATTGGGATGAACGCTCAGGTCACCCTCCACATGCACGGCGCGCACTTCGCCGATCGTGAGCTCGGTATCGAGCAATTCCCGGGCCGGCGTACCTTCGCCGATCTGATGCTGAAGACGATAGAACTCCAGTTTCAGGTAGGGAAACTTCTCGTTAAACTCTCGCTGTATGTCTCGCAGTTTCTTGCTATCGTTGATCAACATGACTGGTGATTGTGATGAGTGAAGAAATCAAGCCACCTCCACGCCAAGATCGCCCATGATCCTGCCGCGGCGGTTCTGCTCGTCGAGCGGCCACACATCGGTGGCCCAGGTTTGAAGCCAACGCCCGTAGCTCTTGCGGTAAACCTGGACGTACAGGCCGAAATCTTCGGCCAGCTTCAACTCAAAAGCTCCGGTCGACAGGGCGCCGTCTAATTCGAGTTCGCCCTCCCGACGAAAACCGGGCACTGCGCCCACCTGCAACTCGGGGTCGAGGCGGTCTTCCTCCCGGCTGCCCTCCCGCTCGCGGTGCGGACTGCGGAAGAATTCCAGCCACAAATAGCGGAACCGCTCGTGAAACTCGACCTGCAGGTCGCGCAATTTCTTTTCTCTGGAAATCTGCATCGCGT
>JAGQXA010000104.1 GCA_020436865.1 Saprospiraceae bacterium
ACTCGAGCAGCAAACGCAGGCCGAAGCCCGTTGCGCTCTTCTGTGTAGCATATTCGGAATCGCCGACAGCCACCCCGGCGATGTCGAGATGCGCCCAGGCAGGATGATCGTCGATGAAAAATTCGAGGAATTTGGCCGCGGTGATAGCTCCGGCTAAAGGTTTACCGCTGAAGTTCTTGATATCGGCTATGTCCGATTTCATGTGATCGGCGTATTCTTCCCAGAGGGGGAGCCGCCACAGTCGTTCGCCGCAGGCCTCGCCGGCAGACAAAAGCTCGTCGGCCAATTGGTCGTCGTTGGCGAACAGCCCGCCGGCATGATAGCCGAACGTGCGGATGCAACTGCCGGTGAGTGTGGCAAGGTCGATGACCACCTCGGGGCGGTAGTTTCGGATGAGGTACGACAGCCCGTCGGCCAGGATCAGGCGGCCTTCGGCGTCGGTGTCGATCACTTCGATCGTCTTGCCGCTGTAGGATCCGATCACGTCGCTGGGTTTGATGGCCAGGCCGTCGACTGAATTGTCGGTACTCGGCACGATGCCGAGAAGCCGGATTGGCAGGGCCAGGCGGGCCGCGATCTCCATGGCGCCGAGCACGGCCGCGGCGCCGCCCATGTCGCTTTTCATGTAGTGCATGTTGGCCGAAGGCTTGATGGAGAGGCCGCCGGTGTCGAAGGTGACGCCCTTGCCGACCAGTCCGATCGTACGTGATGCCGTACCGGCCGGGCGATAGTCCATGACGATGAAGCGCGCCGGAAACTCGCTCCCCCGGTTGACGGCCAGCAGCGCGTGCATGCCTTGGGCCTCGATCTCTTCCTTGTTCATGACCGCGACCTGAAAACCGGCGCGACGCCCTGCTTCAACTGCCCAGTCGGCCAGAGTTTGCGGCGACTTTCGGTTGCTCGGGGCGTTGACCAGATCGAAGATCTGTATCTGTGTTTCGGCCACCACTCTTGCCCGTTCGATGACCGGCTGCAGACCGGAGACCGCGCCTTCCGGTACGACGAGCGACAAACGGCCTTGTTCGCCTTCTATGGCGTAGGCCGGGCGCTCGCCGGTCTTGTAACGCCCAATGTCGTATAGCCCGAGCAGAAACCCATTGACCGACGCTTCTACCCAACGGGCCAACTCGACGGGCTCGTCGGTCTGTTCCTGCCAGTAGCAATAGACCTCGGCGGGAAATTTCGACTTGTACTTATGCGCCAGGCTGCGAAAACTCTGCAGAACCTGGTGAAAGGAAGGCCGCTCGCCCAAGCCCAGCAGCAAGACGCGGGTGTTGACCCCGCCGATCGGCAGGTAAAGGGACAGCACTTCCTTCGCATTGCCGGAAAAATCGGCCGACAACTGATCGGCATCCATGCCGGTCTGGCGCAATGCTTCCAGCAAGCGGTTAGGCAGGGGGCCTTTCTTGGGCAAGGGGAAGATCAGGGTATGAGGGAATGAGCGGAATTCCTCCGTAAGATAGATCTGCATTGTGTGTCGGCTAAATCCTCAAAAAATTGCGGGAACCGCAAAAGTACTGACAACTTGCTGGTTTTAGTATTATTCGCTGGAAAAATTCCGGCAGGCAGGGCTGCGGCTCAGGAAAAGAAAAGCCATTCGGCGGCGAGGGGGAATTCGCGCCCCCAACGCTCCTCGTTGTGCTGGCCCTGCGGGTCGACCGACAAGCGGAATTCAGGAGGCGTGCCGCGCAGGCCGTTCTTTTCCAGGGCTTCCCGGTAGCGTTCTACATTGGGGATCATGTTGGCGCCTTCGGCGCCGCCGGCGTAGAGGTAGATCCGGGTAGGGAGCGACTCCTCCAGATTGATCGCGTGAAAGTGGATGTTGGGGGCAACCCAAAGCGAGGGGGAAAAGATCATGAGCTTGCCATAGACTTCCGGGTACATTAGTCCGGCGTAAATGCTGATCAACCCGCCCATCGAGCTTCCGCCGATGCCCGTATGTTGCCGGTCGGGCAGGGTGCGGAAGTGCTTGTCGACGTATGGCTTCAGGGTGTCGGCGAGGAAGCGCACATACTTTTTGCCGTCGCCGGGTCCCAGCCGGGTCTGATAGGAAGGCGTGAATTCGGCGATCCGTTCGCTTTCGGCATGGTCGATGGAGATGATGATCAGGTCGGCCGTGCCGCGTTCGGCCATGACGGCGAGGCGCTTGTCGACGGCCCAGTTGCCGAAGGGCGCATAGTCGTCGAAGAGGTTTTGCCCGTCTTGCAGGTACAGTACCGGGTAGCGGCGTTCGCTGCGGTCGTAGTCGTGCGGCAGCAGGGCGGCGATCCGGCGCGTCTTGATGAGCTGGGGGATCTCGAAGTGTTCGTCGATGATCTGAATGCGGGGCAGGAGTTCCGGCTTGTAGGCGCGGCCTTCGCTTTTCCAGCGGGGTACCGTATCGACGATCTTCGACTTCGGCTCGGTCAGTAGGCGATTGTTTACCTGGCTGCCGTAGGGGTCGACCTCTTCGCCGTCCCAGTTGCCCTTGACGTACTTGTATTCCAGCGGGAGAGGAGGAGGAGAGGAAAGAGGCCAGGCCAGCGTATGGCGGCCCGGGGCGGCTTGGCGAAGCTGGAAGCGAGGATCTACCTGCCAGTCGTTGAAGGGGCCGACGAGAAAGATCGGCCGGTCGTCGTCGATCGGCGTGTGGACTTCGAAAACGGGCTCTTTGTCCGCGCTTGCCGGTGGTTTCGAAAGGGAAAGTTTTTCGCGTTCGCCGTTCATGGTCATACTGTCGCAAAAATGCCGCTTAAAGGTAGGTATTTGACCCCGACGAGCCAAGCATACCGACGCCGAAGTGGCTGGGGAAATCTCCGGCCTGTTTGGCCATCCGGCACATTTTTCGGCCACTTTCGTTTGAATACAGGGGTTCTTCGCTGGAAGCCCGGCGAAGCGCCGGAAGGCACAAGTGTCCGCAAGTTTACCGAAAAAAATATGTACGGCAGGCATCGGCAGGAGGGGGGCGGCCGTTACGGCAGTAAGCGCGTTCTCTAAAATCGGATATCTTCTTTACCAACGACAACTATTTAGCTTCCATCCTGTCCTTTGGGGAAGAGTAAACCGTTTAGAGTCTTGACATGGTTGATTGAGCTGCTCAGAACGAGCGCCCGGGCCCTGGCACCGGAGCGCCGGATCAACTTTTCAATACTCAAACACCCGAGGTATGATTTCAGTAGCAGTTGTCGACGACAAGCGCGATATCCGTGAAGGGCTCAAGATCATGATCGAAATGGCCGAAGGCTTTCGGTGCACCCAGGCCTATTCCAGCGGCCGGTCGGCCATCGAAGGGATCCGCCAGGATCCTCCCGACGTCGTGTTGATGGACATTGAGATGGCCGACATGTCCGGCATCGATTGCATCCGGGCCCTCAAGCGCACGATCCCCGGCCTCGACATTCTCATTTTTACCGGCCATACCGACGACGAGTACATCTTCAAATCGCTGCGGGCCGGCGCCTACGGCTATCTGACCAAGAATACGTTCCCCTCTACTTTGCTAAACGCGATCCGGGAGGTCAGGAACGGCGGGTCGCCGATGAGTTCATACATAGCGCGCCGCGTGGTGTCGTCGTTCAATCGCCTGCAGCGGGAGGAGGTCAATCTGTCGAGGCGCGAACAGGAAGTGCTCGATCTGTTGTGCAAGGGGAAGAACTACCGGAACATTGCCGACCGCTTGTTCATCAGCACTAACACGGTGCGGTTCCACCTGAAGAACATCTATAAGAAGCTGCAGGTCAATTCGAAATACGAAGCAGTGATCAAGGCCTCGCGCCACGGCATTGTCTGAGTACGGAGCCGGCAAAGTGCGGATATCTGCGCCAGGTTTTTTAATTTCGGTGATTCTGCGTACTTTTACCCCGTTGCGGAGGTCGTCAAGGGCCGACCCCGCCGGAAAAAACTACCCCGATGGGTAGGATAGAGCAACAAAACGGAACCCTAACTTAGCTATTCCAAAGCTGCCTCCCTCTTCTCCAAGACCCTCTACAGCAGCGGGTTAGGAAAAGCGAGGGCAAGGCCACCCGACGTTCAGAGAGTCATCCGAACCTGACAGGCGTCCGTTTTGCATGCGGAGGGTTGGATATTGTTAACGAAAATTTTAATTTGCCGCCCGGATTTATTAACTTTCGTTTTTAGAAAGAGCGTATCCAAGTATTCTGAACTCGTTTTCGAGGCCTGTTTCTTACCGACCATTTTTCAACAACTCCAACTGAGTTTATCTCAGGCGTGATCGCCGTGTGCGACACTGCCGGATAATACATAATGATACCCGTTTCAGGGTGTCGACGCATGTCGATCGGGCGACATGCAAGTGTTCTTTGAACTTGTAAATCGTTCACGTTCAACCAAATTATTTAACCTAAATTTTTTTCTGATGAAAAAACTCTTACTGGTTTTTGCAATGTTCCTGTTTGGGGCAGGTGCTATCCTGGCCCAGCGGACCGTGAGCGGGACCGTTACGGATGAGAACGGGGAGCCGCTAATTGGCGCCAGTGTTTTGGTTAAGGAAACGACTACCGGTACCGTCACGGATATCGACGGACAATTCACGGTGGATGTTCCTGAAGGAGCCACGACCTTGGTCGTCAGCTACACGGGATACTCAACAGAAGAAGTAGCGTTGGGTGCTTCCAACGTCATCGACATCACGCTGAAAGAAGGGGTTACCCTCGAAACGGCGGTCGTTACGGCCCTCGGTATTCAGCGCGATGAGAAAGCCATCGGTTACGCCGTACAACAAGTCAACGGTGACGACATCAGCAGTGCCAACACAGTGAGCGTACTCGACGCTCTGAGCGGTAAGGCTGCCGGTGTACAGATCACCCAGGCTTCCGGCGCCGCCGGCGCCGCTTCGCGGATCGTTCTGCGTGGCCAGACTTCCTTTAACGGCAACAACGAGGCCTTGATGGTCATCGACGGTGTGCGGATCGACAACTCCGAAAATCACAGCGAGCGCTCGCTCGGCGGCGTAGCTGTTTCGAACCGCGCTATGGACATCAACCCCGACGAGATCGAATCGGTTACCGTGCTGAAAGGCGCTGCCGCTACGGCTCTCTATGGTGTTGACGGCGCCCGCGGGGTGATCGTGATCACGACCAAGAAGGGCAAGAAAGGTACCGGTGTGAGCGTCGATTACTCGACCGACTACACCATCTCCGAAGTGAGCTTGCTGCCGCGCTTCCAGAACAAATACGTTCAGGGTGTGAGCGGCACTTGGCTCGGCCCGGAAACCGGATGGCCGCTGAGCTGGGGTCCGCTTGCGGATACCCTCTTCTGGGACGGATCCGACTACGACTACGACAAGAATGGCCGGATCGTCGGCGCCAGCGACCCGAGTGCGCAGACGCCCTTTACGCCCTATGATCCTGCCCACGATTTCTTCCAGCGTGGTACCATGTGGAGCCACAACCTGGCCCTCTCGGGCGGTGGCGACAACGCGACCTACCGTTTCTCCTTCGGACGTACCGACCAAAGCGGTATCGTGCCGAAGAACGAGTTCGAGCGTACGAACCTCGGCCTGAGCTCGACGGCCGACTTCTTCGACAACCGTCTGCACGCTACGACCTCGATCAACTACATCAACTCGGGCGGACGCCGCATCCAGCAGGGTTCGAACATCTCCGGTCTGGGTCTCGGTCTTTACCGTACGCCGATCTCCTTCGACAACGGTAACGGCCTGGACGATCCGGAAGACGATCCCTCTTCCTACTATCTGCCCAACGGCCGTCAGCGTAACTACCGCGGCGGTGGTGGCTATGACAACCCGTACTGGGTAGTCGCCAACAACCCCTTCCGCGACGAAGTGAACCGCATCATCGGTACGATGCGTCTGGCTTACGACTTCTCGCCCTGGGCTACTTTGAGCACCACGATCGGCACCGACTTCTACTCCGACGTGCGCAAGCAGGTCTACGAGATCTTCTCGCGGAGCTACCCGACCGGTACGATCATCGACGACGAGTGGAACTACCGCCAGGTGGACGCCTACCTGAACCTTTCCGGTGGCGGCGATCTGGGCGAAGACTTTAGCCTCGGCTATAACCTGGGTGGTAACCTCTTCCAGTACAACGAGAAGAACCTCTACACCCAGGGTGACGGGCTGAACTTCCCGGGCTTCACCGAGCTGGCCAACACCACCTCGATCACGACGATCAACACGATCGACCGTCAGAAGACCCTTTCGATTTTCGGTAGCGTCGACCTCGGCTTCCGCAACTTCCTGTACCTGACCCTGACGGGCCGCAACGACTGGATCTCGACCCTGATCGTGCCGACCAAGGATTTCAACGCCAGCGATATCGGCGTGTTCTATCCCTCGGCTTCGTTGAGCTTCGTCTTTAGCGAACTGATGGAAGGCGCCGACTGGCTCTCGTTCGGTAAGCTGCGCTTGTCGTACGCTCAGGTAGGCGGTGGCGCTCCGGGGTCCTTCCTGACGAGCAATATCTTCATCGCTCCGCAGTCTTCGGGCTTCATCTACTCGCTCAACGACGGCTGGACGAACGGTATCTTCTTCCCCTTCAATGGCGTGGCCGGCTTTACGCTGAACCCGCTGAAGGGCTCCGAAAGCCTCGTGCCCTCGACGACGACCGACTACGAAGTAGGTCTCGACCTGCGCTTCCTCAACGGCCGTGTAGGCATCGACGCTACCTACTATACGCGTGAATCGAAGGATCAGATCCTCACCATTCCGATCGACAACGCCACCGGCTTCCAGCGCGCTGTGCTGAACTCCGGTAAACTGAGCACCGTCGGTCAGGAAGTAGTGCTGAGCCTTACGCCGGTACAAACGCCGAACTTCAGCTGGAATCTCCAGGCTAACTTCTCGCACTGGAATACCTACGTCGACGAACTCGCCGAAGGCGTAACCAACCAGTACCTCGACGGCTTCACCGGCACCGGCGTTTACAACCTGGCTCCGGAAGATCCCGATAACAAAGACACGCGTTACGAATACGGCCAGCTGTTCGGCAACCCGTTCCAGCGCGTGAATACCGACAACGGCACCTTCGATCCGAACATGCCGTTCAATCCGACCGGTACCCTGATCATCGACGACAGCGGCTCGCCCGATCCGTACGCAGCTGACTACAACCCGAACTACGGTTACCCGATGGCCGACCCGATCGCCCGCGTGATCGGTAACCCGAACCCGGACTGGCTGCTCGGTATCAACAACACGCTGACCTACAAGAACCTGTCGCTCTCCTTCCTGTTTGACATCAAGCAGGGTGGCGACATGTGGAACGGTACCGAAGGCGCCATCACCTACTTCGGTACGGCCGAAGGCACGCAAGATCGCGACCCGCTGAACGCCGACGGTCTGCCTGACTACGAGAATGCCACCCACGTCTTCGAAGGCGTACTGGCTTCCAATGGCGCTGCCAACACGATCGCCGTACCGCTCGACGAGAACTGGTACACTGGCAACGGCGGTGGCTTCGGTTCGGTTTCCGAGCACTTCATTCAGGATGCTTCCTTCTACCGCCTGCGCTTGCTGAGCTTGTCGTACCGGTTTAACAACGATTGGCTGGCCAACACGCCGCTGCGCGACCTCCAGCTTTCGTTCACCGGCCGGAACCTGCTGCTGTGGACGCCCTACAACGGCATCGACCCCGAGACGAGCCTCGCCGGTTCTTCGACCAACGGCCAGGGCATGGACTACTTCCAGATGCCGGGCACGAAGAGCTACGCTATCGGTCTGAATGTGAAGTTTTAATTTGGATGTTGGATCTTGGATGTTGGTTTGTTAGCCAACATCCAACCAACAACAACCAACATCAAAAAAGAAAATCATGATGAAGAATAAAATCCTTTCAATCTTAACAGTCTTTGCACTGGTGTTCAGCTTGACGAGCTGCGAGGACTACTTCGGCGACGTAAACGTCGACCCGAATAACCCGACGGCAGTGACGCCCAACGTGTTGCTTCCGCAGATCCAGGTCCGTCTGGCCTATGCCTACGGCGGCGACGCATCGCGTCACCTCAGCATCTTCACGCAACACCTCGACGGCGTAACCCGTCAGTTTGCGATCTACCAGAACTACGGCATCCAGCCGAACGACGTCGATAACCTCTACGGCGGCAACCTGTACTCGGGCGTTATGATGGACAACCGTCAGCTGCGCGCCCTGGCCGACGCCGAAGGCTACAACCACTACTCCGGTATTTCCCGCGCCATCGAAGCCTATACGATGATGCTGGTCACCGACTGGTGGGGCGACGTTCCCTACAGCGAAGCTTTCCAGGGAACCGACCTGCTGTCGCCGAAGTACGACGACCAGGCCGACATCTACGTCGAGATCTTCCGCCTGATCGAAGAAGCCATCAGCCTGCTTAGCGGCGACGGCGGGGCCGTACTGCCCGGCGGCGCCGACCTGATGTACGGTGGCGACGCCGACGCTTGGGTCAAGTTCTGCCGCACGCTGAAGGCTCGGGGCTATCTGCACCTGTCTAAGCTCGACAATGCGAACTATCAGAACGTGCTCGACAACCTGGCCGACGGCTTTGCCAGCAGAGACGATGACGGACGCATCACTTTCGGTAGCACCCCGAGCTCCACGGCTCCCTGGTATCAGTACATCGAGCAGCGCGACGACGCCGAAGTCGGCGTGAACTACGTGGCGCTGATGAACAGCCTGAACGATCCTCGCGTGGACGTATATGGCGTTCCGCTCGACGTGCCGGGCCACCCGGTATTCGTACGTAACCAGGCTCAGCCGCTGCTGACCTACGTCGAAGCCAAGTTCATGGAAGCAGAGGCTGAAATGATGGTCAACGGCGCCGCCGCTGCCCACCAGCCGTACCTCGACGCGATCATGGCTTCCTTCTCGGATGCCGGCCTCGACTCCGAATATGCCGCCTATGTCGGCCAAACGGAAATAGATCCGGGCTCCGGCAACCTGACGCTCGATCACATCATGACCCAGAAGTACATCGCCATGTTCATGGATCCTGAAGTGTTCAGCGACTGGCGCCGCACCGGCATTCCGGAACTCGACCCGAATACGGGCGCTAATGTTCCGCGTCGTCTGCCCTACGCCGAAACGGCTGTACTGTACAACGAAAACACCCCGTCGCCTGCTGACGTAACCATTTACGACCGCGTCGACTGGGATGTGGAATAATTGAACGGAACGATCCTCGGAATTGATCCATA
>JAGQXA010000649.1 GCA_020436865.1 Saprospiraceae bacterium
AGGGGATGGTCACCGAGTTCGGGAAATTCACATTGAGGATACCCTCGTTGCGGTTGGGGTCGGTCATGGAGATCTTGTAGCGGCCCCGGCCGGGATACTGATGTACGGCGACATACTTGTTGAGCTTGGTGTCGTTGGGAAGCAATTCGCCCTGCCCGTTGCCGTTAGATCGGGCCACCATCTGGCAACTGCCATCGCCCCAACAGATGAGGAGGGAGTCGCGATCGGCCGCTACGCTGCTGGCCTTGGTGTAGGTGGTGATGGTGGCTTCGACGCGGTTGTCGAGGCAGGGGCCGACCGGCACCACCGAGATCTCGCCGGCGCGGTTGTGCGTGGCTCGCAGGTCGTCGCTGTAAAGCAGGGCACAACCGAAGGCGATAAGCAAGGGTATAATTCGCGGCATAGGGATCGCTTTGGGAGTAGAAAGTTATCATTCAGCGGTCGGACCGCTGCAAGCGGTCCGACCGCTAATCTATAACGACGAATCCCGGAAAATAGTTTGGGCTTCTCCCGACACTTCAGCCGATATCCCCGATCCGCTGCAGGCAATGGGCCAGGCTTTCTTTCCAGTCGGGGATCTCGAGGCCGAGGAGGGCCGTGATCTTGCTTTTGTCGAGCAGGCTGTTGGGCGGTCGTTCGGCCGGGGTGGGATATTCGCTGGTGGGAATGGGTTTGAGCTCGGGCTGTACTTGCCGCAAGGCAAAGATCGCTTCCGCGAAGCCGTACCAGGTGGTTGCTCCGGCATTGCTGTAGTTGAACACCCCGCAGCAGTCGCGGTAGTGGATCTCGTCGCGGTCGATGCGTTCGACCACGGTCAGCATCAGGCGGGCAAGGTCGAGGGCGTAGGTCGGGCTGCCGATCTGGTCGTCGACCACGCGGAGCGACTTGCCTTCAGCGGCCATCCGCAGCATGGTGCGGACGAAGTTTTTGCCGAAGGGCGCATAGAGCCAGGAGGTGCGGATGACCATGGTATGGCGGTTCACCTGCAGGGCCATCTGCTCTCCTTCGAGCTTGGTGCGGGCGTATACGCCGCGCGGGTGCGTGGGGTCGGTTTCCCGGAAAGGCGCTGTTTGCGAGCCATGATACACGTAGTCAGTCGAAAGGTGGATCAGGAAGCAGTGGTGCTCGGCGCAGGCCTCCGCCAGCGAACGTACGCCCAGCACATTGACCGCGAAGGCCCGTTCCGGTTGTTCTTCCGCCAGGTCGACAGCCGTGTAGGCCGCGCAGTTAAGGCAATAGTCGGGTTCGTATGCGGCGAAGAAATCGTCCAACGCATTCCGCTCGGTCAGGTCGAGTTCTTCCCGCGAGCGAAAGTGCCAGTCCCAATCGGGAAACTCTTCGGCTAGGAGTTGCAGTTCGCGCCCCACCTGGCCCTGGGCGCCGGTAACGAGAATGGTTGGCATAGGAGTGGCCTTTGCATTTCTCTCCGTGTCCCTCTGGGTCCTTTGCGGTGAATATTTCACCACAGAGTTCACGGAGTACGCGGAGGGCAGGAGGAGAAAACGGGTTCGCGTGGTGCCCGCAATTTTGTCTTCTCACCACGATGGGCACAAAGTTACACAATGGTTTTGATTCGATCCTAGCGCTCTTCCCGGTAGGCCCGATGTTGTCCGAAGGCCGGCAATTGGCGGTCTTTTTCCGACAGGACGATATCTTCCGGCGGCAGGCCCCAGTCGATCTGCAGGCCGGGGTCGTCGTAGGAGATACCTCCTTCGTGTTTGCGGGAGTAGAAGTTGTCGCACTTGTAAAAGAAGGTAGCGGTGGGGCTCAGCACGGAATAGCCGTGGGCGAAGCCCCGCGGGATGTACAGTTGCCGGCGGTTTTCGGCGCTCAGCGTCACGCCGTACCACTGGCCGTAGGTGGGCGAGTCGGGCCGGATGTCGAGGGCGATATCGAGCACCTCGCCTTCCAGCACGCGCACCAGCTTGGCCTGGCCGAAAGGCGGGATCTGGTAGTGCAGGCCGCGGACGACGCCATACTGAGAATAGGCCTGGTTGTCTTGCACGAAGTCGGGGTGAATTCCCTGTTCGGCAAAGACCTGCCGGTTAAAACTTTCGAAAAAATGGCCCCGTTCGTCGGCAAACACTTTAGGTTCGAAGAGCAGCAGGTCGGGGATAGCGGTCGGGAAAAAGGGCATACAACAGTCTATTTCTGCCGGAAGAAGACCCCGATGGGCACACCGGTAAAGTTGAAGTGTTTGCGCAGCTGGTTTTCGAGGTAGTTCTTGTAGCTGTCGCGGATGTGCTTCGGGTGGTTACAGAAAAAGGCAAAAGCCGGATAGTAGGTCGGCAATTGGGTGATGTACTTGATCTTGACAAAACGGCCGCGGTGGGCGGGCGGCGGGTGGCGTTCGATGGCTTCGAGCATGATCTCGTTGAGTTCCGAGGTCTTGATCTTGCGCGTGCGATTGTCGTACACCTCCAGGGCCAGCTCGATGGCCTTGAAGATGCGCTGTTTTTCGAGGGCCGAGATGAACACGATCGGCACGTCGTTGAAGGGCGCCATGCGGTTGCGCAATTCGGCCTCGTAGTCGCGGGCGGTGTTCGTTTCCTTGTCTTCGACGAGGTCCCACTTGTTGACCAGCAGCACGATGCCCTTGTTGCGGCGCTGGGCCAGGCGGAAGATGCTCATATCCTGCGCCTCCATGCCCAGTTGCGCGTCGATCATGAGCAGGCAAACGTCGGCCTCGTCGATGGCCTTGATGGCGCGCATGACGGAGTAGAATTCCAGGTTTTCGCTCACGCGCGACTTCTTGCGGATGCCGGCCGTATCGATCATCAGGAATTCCTTCCCGAACTTGCTGTACTTGGTGTGGATGGAATCGCGGGTCGTACCGGCGATGTCGGTCACGATATTGCGCTCTTCGCCGAGCAGGGCGTTGGTCAGAGAGGACTTCCCCACGTTGGGCTGCCCGACGATGGCGAACTTGGGCAGATCGGATTCGATCGGCTCTTCGTCGGCCAGGTGCTCCGTCACGGCGTCGAGCAGATCGCCGGTGCCGCTGCCGGTCAGGGAGGATACGAAGAAGGTTTCCTCGAAGCCCAGGCTCCAGAACTCGTTGGCCTCCATCATGCGCTTGCTGTTGTCGACCTTGTTGACGATCAGCAGGACGGGCTTCTCCGTGCGGCGCAGCATATCGGCCACCTCTTCGTCGAGGTCGGTGACTCCCGTGGCCACGTCGACCATAAAGAGGATGACGCTGGCTTCCTCGATGGCGATGCTCACCTGCGAGCGGATGGCCGCTTCGAACACGTCGACCGACCCTTGCACGAAGCCTCCCGTGTCGACCACGGTGAAGGTCTTGCCGTTCCAGTCGCTCAGTCCGTACTGCCGGTCGCGCGTCACGCCGCTGGTGTCGTCGATGATGGCCTGCCGTTCTCCGATCAGGCGGTTGTAGAAGGTGGATTTGCCGACATTAGGTCTGCCGACGATGGCCACGATGTTGCTCATGTTGTAATGGATACTAGATACTGGATACTGGATACTTGGTTCTGGATGCCGGGATGTGGTGCCGATGCCTACCTCTCATATCCCACGTCTCATGTCTCACATCCCACATCCGGCAAAGGTACGCAATCCTGCGGATACGCTCAGTACCCCCAGCGACGGAGTTGCTGCTCGTCGTTGCGCCAGTTTTCGCGCACCTTGACGTGCAGTTCGAGGAAGACCTTCTGTTCGAGCCAGGTTTCGATCGCCTGCCGGGCTTCGGTGCCGAGTTGTTTGATGGCGGCGCCGTTCTTGCCGATGAGGATGGGCTTTTGCGATTTGCGGTCGACGTAGATCAGGGCTTCGATGCGCACCAGGGGTTCGCCGGCCCTGGTTTCGCCTTCTTTGAAGGATTCGATGGCCACTTCCACGGAGTAGGGGATCTCCTGGTGGTAGCGTTCGAGGATCTTCTCGCGGATGATCTCGCCCACGAAGAAGCGCTCGGGGCGGTCGGTGAGCTGATCTTTGGGGTAATATTCGGGGCCTTCCGGCAGATAGCTTTTGATCAGTTCGAGCAGGCGCTCGGTGTTGAGTTTTTGCAAGGCGGAAATGGGCACGATCTCGGCGAAGGGCGCCCGTTCTTTCCAGTGGTCGATGAGTTGGAGGAGGGCTGCTTCATCGATCGTGTCGATCTTGTTGATGAGGAGGAACAGCGGCGCTTTGAGATTTTGGAGACGGGCGATGAGCGGATCGTCGTCGGCGTACTGCTCGGCCGGTTCGGTGACGAAGAGCATGAGATCGGCGTCGTCGAAGGTGCCGGCCACAAAGCGGTTCATGGCCTCCTGCATCTTGTAGGAGGGATCGCTGATCAGCCCCGGCGTGTCGGAGAAGATCATCTGGAAGTCGTCGCCGCTGAGGATGCCGATGATGCGGTGCCGCGTCGTTTGCGGCTTACTGGTGATGATCGACATGCGTTCGCCCACCAGGGCGTTCATGAGGGTCGATTTGCCCACGTTGGGGCGGCCGATGATGTTGATGAATCCGGATCGGTGCATTACTGCGGCAGAAATTTCATCCCTCCGCCCTGGATGGCGCGATTGAGGGCCTTGTAGAGAGACTTGGGTTTCAGGGCGCGCCAGTTGTCGTAGTTGTAGGCTTCGCCGAAATTGACGTAGTGCTGGATCTGGGTGTCGCGCATTTCCTCCTCCACGTGGTTCAGCAGGTTCATGAAGCAGATCCAACCATCGCGTTCATTCACATCTTCGTACCACTCCTCGTAGTAGCAGTCGTCGGAGCCGTGGAAGTTGAGCACGTTCTCGCAAATGAGGATGTATTTGTGAATGCCGTGCAGGGCCAGATGGTCGACGATCTCCCGTTTGAGGTACATGACGTCGTTCTGCAGGCAGTCGTTCCACTCGCCGAGCATCTCCAGAATGGCGAAGCCCTTGTCGTAATCGACGTACAGGATCTTCATGTACAGGGTGGGGGAGCCGAAATAGTCCCACTGCGGGTGGATGAAGTAGTTGTAGATCTTCTGGGTAAAGCGGAACTCGTCGTACACCCGTCCGTAAAAGGGCGATCGCTTATCTTCGGAGGCCACGTAATGGTCGCGCCAATGGTAATGTGGTTCGAGGTCGTGCATACAACAAGATCTGATCTGTTCGCTACTGCCACTAAACGCTTTCGCCGAAACAAAGTTCCCGGCAGCAGCCACCGCAAGATACGGCAAGCGATCGGAAAGAAGCAAGCCCGCGGTCGGTTTGGCGGGGAGCTTTCCCTATCTTTAGGCAAGACATCGGACTGTCGGGGCCATTACCTGAATATCTATACCGACCACGAAGTGGTTTGGGAAATCCCCAACCACATCTGCGTCGCCATGATTTCCAAACCACTTTCGCTTGAGTATATCGGCTATGTCAAACCTTCGGTTGTTCTTCTTTCTGGTCGGGAGCCTGTCGCTGACCGCATTGGCCTGCGGACAGCATTACCCCAAAGGGATCGATCCGCATTCTCCCGTCGATCATGGGCAGTGGGATGCGCTGCTGAAGGAATACGTCAGTCCGGAAGGCTGGGTCGATTACCGGGCCTGGCAAAAGGATACGGTTCGCCTGCAGGCCTACCTCGATCTTCTTTCTTCGGCCCATCCGCAACCCGACTGGTCGAGGGAGGAAGAAATGGCCTACTGGATCAACGCCTACAACGCCTTTACGGTCGAGCTCGTGCTCGATCACTATCCCGTCGAAAGCATCAAGGATATCAAACGGGGCATTCCCTTCGTCAATTCGGTCTGGGATATTCGCTTCATCCGGATCCAGGGCGAGGAGTACGACCTGAACCGGATCGAGCACGGCATCCTGCGAAAGTACTTTGCCGATGCCCGCGTCCATGCCGCCTTGAACTGCGCCTCGTACTCTTGTCCGCGCCTGCGCGGCGAAGCCTACATGCCCGCCCGCCTCGACGAGCAGCTCGACGACGCCATGCGCATCTTCGTCAACGACCCCTTGCGCAACCGCGTGCAGGCCGGGCAAGCGGAACTGTCGAAGATCTTTAGCTGGTACGGCGGCGATTTCAAGGAAGACGCCGGATCGCTGCGCCAATTCATCGACCGCTATGCCGTGGAGCCGCTGAGCGAGGATGGGCAGATCAGGTATTTGGAGTATGACTGGTCGTTGAATGACGAAGATCTGCACTGAACTTCAGATTACCTTTTCCTGGCTTGCTCCATTAAGTAGTGTATGCCTGCCCCGCACATTAGGTCGGGGCCGACGAAATACAACTTAAAAAGGCACCTAATTCCCTGTCATGAAACGTCAAAGCTTCTTCAAACCAATGATCTGTTTAGCTTCCGTGGTACTCCTCCACAGCTGTGTTTTTTCGGAGATCAAAGGGATCTTTGAAAAAACAAACCAGATCACCTCTGTCCTGCAAAATAATTGCGATTGTGAAAGTGTAGGTCTGTCAAAGTACTCGATTGAGAATACGATCACCACCGCTACCTATAGATTGGTTGGATGTAAATACAATGATATCGAAGAAGAGGCCCTTCGGGTTAAGGAGATCTTGAGCGACAGCATCCCGGATTTTTGCGAAATTGATCACTTTAACCTGGTCTTCATCAGTGAGGGTTGGCAAAAAGTGATGAGTTTTTCTACCTGCCAAGAAGGGTAGGGGCTCTCCGGGAAGATTCCAATGAATTAATTATCAGTAATTTATACTGCTAAATTAGCATCGTCGTCATCCCGGTCGACGATGGCCGTCGCCAAGGGCATTTGGCTGCCTTCGGGCATTTACTGCTGGATCGCGATGCGAATGGCCTTCTTCCAATTGCGGCCCTCTATGACCAACTCGTAATGGCCCGGCGCTAATCCATCCTTGAAGGTGATCTGCCGTTCGTGATGTCCGGACTGGAGGTGCGGCCAGCGAGCCACGCGTTGCACCAATTCACCCTGGATCGTGTACAAAAGAACGTCATAGGCGTCGGTCGCTGCCAGGTCGAATGCAAGCGTTGCGGAACGGCTGGTCGGGTTGGGGTACAGCTGCAAGGATCGAATGGACATTGGAGGAGCCTCTATAGCGGTTGGGATCTCGGTGATCACGTCCTCATTGTTTCTGGGAAGCAACAGCATATTCCCCGAATAATAGGTCATCAGGCCGATAATGGCATAGAATTCATTCCCATTCTCCACCACGATGGGGGAAACGTTCATCGTGCCTGAATTGGTGGCCCAGACCAGGTCATTGACATAAGAAACATTTAGAGAGGAGGCAATTTGCGAGGTTTGCCTCCCCGTCAATATCCTACACCCGGAATCAGCGTCTGCGGGGTTAGAGCCAACCCGCCACTCTCCGAAATTATTGGGTTCGTCCGGGTTTGCATTGACCACAGAAACGAACCCGGGAGCATTCTGGAGACCAATGAGCATTCCCTCATATTTTTCATTGACGGTCAGGTTCCAGGCAGTAAAGATGTTCGGATCCAGAAAAATGGGGGCAATCGTGCCGCTTCCCGTTACCTCCACTTCCGTGATATTGTCGAGGAGGGTTCGACCAGCGTTTTCCACTACGACACCGGTTATCGTTGCGGCATCGCCAACTTTCAGGTCGGCCAGTGCCGCGGTATAAACTAACTGGATGCCGGCCCATTCAGAGAGGCCGGGTTGTTGGATAAAGACGACGTCCAGATTATCCGCTTCGACAGAAGCAGTGACAATCCCACTGATCGTCACGGTTTGATTTAGCAAGGGCGAGGCATCTGTACCGCTACCAGGAGCAACATATTGGATGTCGTAGATGGTGGTTTGCGCGTTTCCAACAACGCTGTGAATGGCCAAGAACAAGAATAGCAAGGAAGGAAGTTTGGATGTTTTCATTCTCGAGTTTTTTGAACGGTCCGTTCAGGTTTTGAGTTGTCACGGCCTCGGCGCCGGTTTCATGTCGATAAAGATAGCGAATTGAAACGCAATTTTGAGGGAAGGTTGCGTCTTTGACCGATAGTTCGGGAAACGGGCCCTTCCTGTAACCAACTTTCGCCTTGCCCCGTCATAGCTCATCGCAATAACGCGCCATTTGATCACTCAAAAAGAATTGCGATGAAGATCTCTCCAATCTTATCCCTGGTTTTTGCCCTTTTCCTTAGCGTACTTTCTTCAGCCCAACCCAACTATCCGGCCGATCCCGCCGAAGCCCGGCTGGTCAGTACGGATATACAGCATTTTGTCGAAGCCTTCCAGACTTTGACCGAGGAAAGCGACACGGTTCAGGTGTTGCAGAGCCTGTACTTCGACCGGGCATCACCGGGCCTGCAAGAGTACATTTCCAGGTTCCAGCTAACCGCCGAAGACCTCGCAAAGGCCATTCAAGGGCATCCGGAAGACTATCGGAAGATCCCGGACTTCCTCGCCGGTCTGGAGAAATGGATGCCGGAATACACTGCCGAAATGCAGAAATTCAAGGAGGTATTACCCGACGCCATTTTTCCACCCACTTACCTCCTGATCGCCGATCACAAAGGCATCGCCAACGCGTCCAAATTCGGGCAGCTGGTCAGTGTCGAGAAGCGGCATGCCACCGATCTGGAGGCCCTCAAGAACACGATCGTGCACGAGCTTACGCATTTTCAGCAGGCGATGACGATGGGGATCGCCGCCTACACCGGCATCTATGGAAAGGAAGACAATATGCTCGACCTGATCCTCCGGGAAGGAAGCGCGGAATTTGTGACCTACAAGCTGGTGCGGAAGAACGAGGAGCAATTCTCCAAACTCAGGAACTATATGGAGAACGAGGCGACCCTTTGGGAAAAATTCCAACTGGACCTGGCCCAGCAAGACAGCGATTTTTGGCTGAACGTCTCCTATGAGGATAACAATAAGGGCGTTCCAATTCAGATGGGATACGGACTGGGCTATAAGATCGTCGAAGCTTACTACCAACAGGCACAGGACAAAGGCCAGGCGTTGAACGACATCCTGAACATTCAGGATGCCGGAGCATTCTTGCTGAAGAGCCAGTACGAGCCGAAGTAGTGGCTACGTACGGTATCACTGCTTATCCAACAACTCGATATCATCGATATTGAGAAGGGAAGAAACTCCCTCCGTCAAAAAATCGTTATATTAGCTGTAAACCAATCAAGTTGCACATGAGCGAATTGGAGCTTCAACAATCTATCATAAAAGCCTTGAGTAGGATGTCCTTGGCACAACAATACAAGCTTTTGGAGTTCATTAACTCTATGCTGACGGTACAACGTGTGGAAAAACCTAAGGTTTTCCTACAATTTGCCG
This sequence comes from Saprospiraceae bacterium, assembly GCA_020436865.1. Taxonomy (GTDB): domain Bacteria; phylum Bacteroidota; class Bacteroidia; order Chitinophagales; family Saprospiraceae; genus JAGQXA01. The sequence goes on from JAGQXA010000649.1 coordinate 9,213, forward strand.
GTATTTTCGATGCCTCCGATACCGGAGAATTTGAAGCCTCCCTGAAGGATTGTGAGCAAATTGATCAGGATGAATGGTAGGTACTTGCTTGACTCAAACATTGTAATCGCTCTGCTTAGTGGCGACCAGTCTGTAATAGACCAGATAGATCAAGCCTCTGAAATATTCTTGCCATCGATAGGGATCGGTGAATTGTATTACGGGGCATTCAACTCCAGCAAGAAACAAACTAACGTTGATCGAATTGATCAACTTCGATCGCAAGTGACTGTTCTGGACTGTGACGATTTTACCGCCAAATTCTACGGGCAGATCAAGAAAGCGTTAAAGGATAAAGGCACTCCAATTCCAGAAAACGATATATGGATAGGAGCCATCGCTATGCAATACGAGTTGACGGTTGCTACCCGAGATAATCACTTCTTGAACATAGAAGGACTAGGCGTCGATAAATGGTAATGAAGACCCCTGTAATGTCGATCTCCAGATCGATGATGCTCAATCACTACTCCTCCAACAACCCATAAAACACCAGCGCTACCCCATTGGTCCAGCCGAAGCCGTCCTGGTTGGGATATTCGCCGCCGCCGGCTTTCAGGGTGGTGTCGATCACGTTGTATTTTTCCATCATTTTGCCTTCTTCGCGGTAGACCTTCTCGTTGAGGTGCAGCCACCGGCGGGCGATCTCGAGGGCGAGGTCGCGCTGGTCGTAGTTCAATAGACCCTGAACCCCGATGAACTGATGGGGCGCCCAGCCGTTCGGATAATCCCACTGTTCGCCGGAATCGACCAGGGAGGTGGCCAGACCTCCGTCGGACAGGAAACGCGCCCGGACAAAATTGCCCACGATCTGGGCGGCCTCAGGAGTAGCGCATTCCGCATACAAAGGATAAAGCATGGCCAGGGTCGGTCGGTTGGTCAGGCTGTCGCCGACAAAGTCGTAGTCGAGGTAGATTCCTTGGGTTGGGGCGAAGTGGTACCGGTGGATCAGCTCTTTTCTCCTTTCGGCCCGGCTTTGGTAAAAAGAGGCCTGGGGGGCGTTCCCGAGCTGCTGATGCAGTTCGTACAGCAAATGCTCGGCCATGTACAGCAGACTCTGCAGGTCGACCGGCGCCAGGTCCATCGCGTGGATGGTCGATTTGTGGCGACCATCGGCATACCAGCGGGTGCTGAAATCCCAGCCCGACTCGCAGACGGTGCGCAGGTTGCGGAAGAACTGCGGTCTTTCCTC
>JAGQXA010000650.1 GCA_020436865.1 Saprospiraceae bacterium
GAAGTTCCTCTACCAGAATTATTACCTTTCCGTATTCCCAAGATCTCCAGATTTCCCACTCGAAGTTTTGGTATGAGGCGTCGTACCCCACTTCTATTGCCCGACAAAGGGCTTTTCCTTTGGTGGGGGCCACTGATCTGGTTCAGTTGGGTCCCCTGCCTGCTGTTTGGCCAGACGCTGGGAAGAGTGGATGCGCTGACCGCCGATCAGGGACTGAGTTTCCGCGATGTCACCGGCATCGTACAGGATGATTGGGGTATGATGTGGTTTGGAACCAAACAGGGGCTCGACCGCTACGACGGGCACCGTTTCACCTCCTTTAACGACGATCCGGGCAATCCCAACTTTCTGCCCGGCAAGGAAATTCTGGAAGGCAGCTTGATCCTTCGGCCGGATTCCAGCTTGTGGATGATCGCCGACGGCCGCTTATGCGTGCTGGACCTGCGCAATTACCGCTCCCGGACGATTCCCGTTCGCCCCGGCGATCCCTGCAGCCTGCAGGGGAAGGCGGTGGCGATCGATCAGGGGAAATACGGCGAACTGTGGATCGTCAGTCAACGGGAAGGGCAACAGTTTCTGCAGGAGTACCGGGCCGACTCCTGTTTTGCGCTGGTCGATACGCTGCAAACCCGCTATCAAGGCTTCGTTTCCCTGGCAACCGACACCCTGGGGAACGTTTGGTGCAGTTCGGAGGTCGAAGGCTTGTCTCTCTATGGTCCGCAAGGCCGAAAATTGCCCGCCATGCGGCCGGATTCCTTCGAATGGTACGGACGTCAGCTCTTCTTTACGCTTTCCTTCATCGACCGGAACAACGAGCATTTCCTATTTCCGAAAAGCAGGAACGAGGTGCAGCGCTTCGACGACCGTACCGGAACCTTCCAAACCTTCCTTCCTTTGCCTTCGGTGGTGTATCACGGCCTGCACGATTCGCAGGACGACTATTGGTTCGCGACGCGCGACCAACTCTTCCGCCTGGAAGGCGACGGCGAACTCGTCGATCTGTCGCCCTCGCTGCGGGCGGTGCTCGATTTCTCGCAGATCCGCGGCCTGTACGAAGATCGCACGCACATCCTTTGGGTCGCCACCAACAACGGCTTGCTGAAAATGCCCGTCAAACGCGAGCTCTTTCAAACCTATCTGCAGGACGACCAGGCCGGATGGGGACATGCGATCCGGGGCTTTACCGAAGATGCGGCGGGAAACGTCTACTTCATCTGCGAATCCGGCGGAAGTATCTACCGCCTGCCGGGCGGCCACGGCCCCGCCGAAAAGCTGGAATTGCCCGGTCAGCAGTTAGGTCGGTTCGGCGTGCTCGAACACGTGCGCAACCTGGTCTATCAGGCCGAGGGGGAATATCTGTACATGGCCAATCACCACCTGATGCGCGTTCGCCTTGCCGACGGCCATCTGGAAAAATTGGAGGCGATGGATGCCTTCCTGAACCCGGTGCTGCCCAATCCGTTGATCTCCCTTTCCGACGGCCGCCTGCTGATGGGGTACGAGTTGAACAAACTGGCCTGTTACGATCCGGTCGCCGACCGGGCCGAGGCACTCTTTCCAGAGTCGAAAAGGCAGGAACGATCGGCAGAGACCAAGTGTTTGTTCGAAGACAGCCAACAAAAACTCTGGATCGGCACGGTCGATCAGGGGCTGTATTGCCTGGACCGGAACGGCGCGATCGAGGCGCACTACACGACCTCCAGCCGGCCCCTCCGTCTGTGGAACGACCATATTCTGGCGATCGCCGAAGACCAGGCCGGCAACATCTGGGCCGGCACCTTCGGCGGCGGTCTGCACTGCATTCGGCGAGAAGGCGACCGCATCGATGTTTTTCAGAAAAAAGACGGCCTTTGCGACGACAATGTGGTGGGCATCTTGCCGTACGACGATCATTATCTCTGGATCAGTACCTACGAGGGACTGTCGTGCTTCGACCTGCAAACCCAACAGTTCCAGAACTATTTTGCCGAAGACGGGCTCACGCACGACGAGTTCAACTACACGGCCTATTTCCGGTCGTGCCAGGGCGCTTACTATTTCGGCGGGCTCAACGGGGTGAATGCTTTTCGCCCGGAACAGATGCTTGGGCAGGAACTCAACCCGCCTCTTTGTCTGGCCAGATTGCTCAAATACGATCAGCGCCGCGACAGCCTGTCGATCCGGTCGTCGGGCTTTTCCCAGCCCGCAAAAGTGCAATTGGGCCCGCACGACAGCTATTTTCAGTTGGAGTGGATGTTGCCCAATTTCCTCAAACCTTCCAACAACCAGTATTACACCTGGCTGGAAGGGATCGAAGAGGACTGGACCTTTCAGGGCGCTACCCCTTTTATTCGTTATAATCGTTTGCCGGCCGGCCATTACACCCTGCGCATCAAGGGAGCGGATTCACGCGGCAACTGGAGCGAACGGGAACTGGCCGTGCTCATCGAGGTGAAGCCTTTTTTCTACCGCACCCGGTGGTTCCTGCTGCTGGCAGGGGCGAGTACCGGACTGCTCATCTTCGCGCTCTTTCAGTACCGGCTGCAGGAGTTGTTGCGCATGGAGCGCATGCGGGTCCGGATCTCCAGCGATCTGCATGACGACGTGGGTTCCCTGTTGTCCGGACTGGCCATGCAGGCCGAAATGATGGAACTCGAGGCGTCGCCGAGGGATAAGCAGAAACTTCGCGATCTCAGCGACCTGGCCCGGCAGATCCTTGCCCAAATGCGCGATCTGGTATGGTCGATCGACGCGCGCCGCGACCGGGCCCTCGACCTGACCGAGCGCATGCGCGAATTTGCGGAGGAAGTCTTGCTCCCCGGCGACTTCACCTTCGAGTTCCAGGTCGGCGAGTTGCCCGGCCAGAAGAAACTGCCGGTGGAAGTTCGGCAGCACCTCTATCTCATCTTTAAAGAGGCGATCAACAACATCGTGAAGCACTCCAACGGCAACCATGTGGTGATCGGCATCGGCAACGAAGGCCCGTATTTCGAACTATCGATCGCCGACAACGGCCGCTCGGGTTCGAATCCGCGCCAGACCACCGGATTGGGGCTCGCCAATATGCGGATGCGGGCCGGAAAGATCGGGGCCACCCTCGAGATCGACCGGGACACCGGCTTCGAAGTGCGACTGCGCCGTAAAGCGCTGTAATCCGGCATCCCATGAATATGGCATTGACCCGAGGTGAAGGAATCCTTACTTTTAAGGGATGAAGAAGATCTCCGTAGTCCTGATCGAAGATGAACCGGTCGTGCAACGCAACCTGAGCGCCTATCTGAATGCGCATCCGGATGTGGAAGTGATCGGGATCTTCGGACGGGTGGAAGATTGGAGAGACGCTCACGAGCACGACCCCTCTTTGCGGCCCGGCATTCTGTTGCTCGACATCAATCTGCCGGGCATGTCGGGGCTGGAAGGCATCGGACTGATCCGCCGGCAGCTACCGGACTGCGATATCATCATGCTGACCACTTTTGAAGACAACGACAAGATCTTCAAAGCCCTTTGTTCCGGCGCCTGTTCCTACCTGTCCAAGCAGACGCCGCTGCAAAAGATCCTCGAAGCGGTACTGGTGGTCAGCCAGGGAGGTTCGTATATGTCGCCCGCCATTGCCCGCAAGGTGGTCCTGCACTTTGCTCCGAAGCCGAAGGCCAAAAAAGCCCGGCTGTCGCCGCGGCAGATGCAGATCGTGGAGGGCCTGACCGAAGGTTTGAGCTACAAACAGACCGCCGACCGGCTGGGAATCACCTTGGAAACCGTGCGGACGCACATCAAGCACATTTATCGGGAATTGCAGGTAAACAGCAAGGCCGAACTGATCCGAAAGTCGTTCGAAGGGGAGATTTGACCGGGCCTATCCCATGAACATGGGATGGACGGTTGATCATATTTCCGTTATCTTGCGATAGATTAAGCACCTAAAACCCCCTTCTTACGGAAACACAGGTGTTATCAAAGAAATCGGAAAAGGCGCCCGGACGGCGCCTTTTTCGTTTTGCGGGGCCTACCGGTCCAGCATTTCACGGGCCTCTTCGTACTTGGCCTGCCCCGGCTGGATCTGCCGGAGCAACTCCTCCGCCTGCTCGTATTCGCCCTGCTTCCAATAGGCCAACGCCAGATACCAGCGGCTTTGTTCGACAAAAAGGTGGTCTTCGCGGGAAAGTAGTTCCCGGAAAGACGGCGCCGCCAACTCCGGATGGCCGGCGGCCAGTTCGGAAACGGCGGCGTAGAAGAGATAGGCCGACTGATCGGGCCGGCTATCGGCGAGCCGGGTGAAGGCCTCGGCTGCGGCGGCGTAATCGGCTGAAGAATAGGCATTTACGGCTTTCGCTTGCAGGCCTTCGGCAGTGGAGCTGTCTTGTCCGTCGCGTTGCGCGAGTACCATCGGATAGGGCTCGAACTGGGCGGCGAACAACTGCTCCCGGTCCGAGATCCGATCCGGTCGGAAAAAGAGTTGCCAGCTAACGACCAGTAAGGCAAGCGTGGCGGCTATTGCCAGGATCTGCCGCAGGCCGATCCCGACGACCTTACCCGGGCCACGGGCGTCGTCGGGCCGTTGCCAGGTACGGTCGGTTTCCTTCAGTACGGCGCGCAGGCGGTGGACCTGTTCGCCCTGCAAGGTCTCGGCCAGTTCGGCATGTAGTCGAAGTTCGTCCTGCAGGGCCCGATCGCCAGACAACTGCTGCTCAAAGGCACGTCGCTCTTCGGGCGTCATTTCATCCCGGAGGAAGCGTTCGATCTGGTCATATTTGTCGGGTTGCTCCATTTTTCTCACTTTTTACCTTAGCGGTCAGACCACTAAGAAAGTTCCTCGAACCGCGGATCTTCCCGCACGGCCCGGATCAGTTTTTCCTTGCATTCGAATTTTCGCTTCTTGATGTAATTCTCACTCGAACCCAGTCGCCGGGCGATCTCTGCCAGCGGCACCTTCTCGAAGAACCAGGCCAGGATCTGCCGGCATTTCTCGCCCAGGTCATCGAAGTGGCGGAAGTACAGGGCATTTCGCTCCGATCGTTCCAGCTGCCCGAGCAGATCGGCATCGGGTTCGGCCGGTTCGACCTCTTCGAGCGGCGTGGCATCGATCTTGCGGCGGTCGCGCAAATGCGTTAACCAGAGGTTGCGGCAGATGATCCGCACAAAGCTCTTGAGCGTGCAGGTAAGCTCGAATTCTCCGTTCTCCAGTCTGCGGAACAGAGCGATCAGGGCTTCCTGGAAGAGGTCGCGGGCATCGTCTTCGGTGCCGTTGTTCTGTTCCACCCAGTAGATCACCGCCGGTAATATGTCGTCGTACAGCCGCCGCACTGCCGAAGGCCGGGCTTCTATCAGCCCTTCCAAGAGTTCGCGATCGTCTTTGTGCAAGGTCTTGATCATCATCAAATAACCTATGGAGTCGAAAGGTTACGGTCGATGGCGAAAAAATACGGAAAAGATGTGGGAAGTGAGATGTGGGATGTGGGATGTGGGAGAACGCAAAACGTTTTGTAACTTCATCCAGCATCCCGCCTTCGCTAATCCCGACTAAGTCGGGACGGCGGGCGAAGCCCGCATCAGAATCCAGAATCCGATATGCCAAAAATACTCCTTCCGCTTCTCCTTCTCCTCCCGCTTGGGCCCGTTTTCGCCCAAACTCCCGCCGACACCAGCCTGGTCGATCAATGGTACCGGGAGGGCAAGGAGCTTTACTACGACGGGAAGTACCGGGAGGCCGAAACGCGGTTTCGGCAATTGCTCGAACTATGTGTGAAGGCCTACGGCGAACGGCACGAGCAGGTATACAAGGTCCGGGAACGGTTGGGGAAGACCCTCTATCACCTGCGCCGCAACGAGGAGGCCCTGGCAATGCACCGCCGGAACCTGCCACTGGCCGAAGCGCTATTCGGGCCGCGGAGCGAAGAGGTGGCTGCCTGCCATTTGCAGATCGGCAATGCCCTGTCGAGCATGCAGGAGCCGGGCCGGGCACAGGCGGCCTATGGCGCCTGTTTGGACATCTACACCAAAAAGTATGGAGCCATGAGCTCGGAAGTGGGCAACATGCTGATGAACTTAGGGATCGAATACAATCAGATGGGCAGGTACCGCGACGCCGATCGCTACTTCGAACAGGCGCTGTCTATTTTTCAGCAGGTCTCTGCGCCGGATTCCGAAGATTTTAATCGCATTTACAGCAATATGGGGGTCAACTACCGCAAGCTGGGCGACCTGGGGAAGGCACTGGACTATGCAAAGAAAGCGCTGGAGATCAAGCTGAAGAACTATGCCCCGGAGAACGCCAGCGTGGCCAAATACCATCGCAACATCGGCCGGATCTACCAGGAAATGGGACGATTCGGGGAAGCCTTGCCCTACCTGCAGCGGGCCCATGCGATCGCCGGGCAGGCGCTGGGGGAAATGCACCCCAGTACGGCCGGCGCCTTGGGAGAATTGGCCGGAGTGTATGCCGATCTGAAGGAGTATCGCCTGGCCCTCTCGTCCTACCGGGAGGCCGTAGCTGTACAGGAAAAATTAATGCCGGCCGACCATCCTTATCTGTTGGCCGGCTATTCGAATATCGGCCTGGTGTACTGGGAACTGGGTCGGCTGGATTCCGCCCTGAGCTATTTTCAACTGGCCCTGGAGGGCTTCGAAAACCGCTCCGCTCCGCTCGTACACCGCATCGCCGAAGTGCGCCGCCATATTGCCGGCGTATATGCAGATCAGGAAAATTTTATCGGAGCCGTGCAACAGTATCAGTTTGCTTTGCAACGCGTCGTGCCGGGATTTTCGCCGGCGCCGGGCGATCTGCAGGCCAATCCGAAACCCGACGGGATCCAACTGGAAGTGGAATTCATCCAGTTGCTGACTGGAAAAGCCGGGGCCTTGCGCAGTCTGCAAGAGCTCGAAGCCGCCTTTCAAGCCCTCGAACTGGCCATTGCCACCATCGAAAAGATGCGGCGCGGCTATCATTCCGAACTTTCCCGGAAGTATCTGCTATCGGAAACGGGACCGGTCTTCGAACAGGCGGTCCGATTGGCCTTCGAACTCTATCGGAAAACCAACGACCGGTCCTACCTCTGGAAGGCCTTTCAATGGTCGGAAAAGGGGAAATCGAGCCTCCTGTGGCAAAGCCTCAACGAGGGCTATGCGCTGGAGGCCGCCGGACTGCCGCCCGATGCCCTGGCCGACCTGCACGACGCGGAAAGCCGCATCGCCGCCCTGGAAGAGGAACTGGCGGAAACCGATGAAGACGAACAGGCGGACGACCTGCGCGACGAACTCTTTGAGCTCAAGCTGACCTACGAACAGCAGATCGCCGCGTTGGAACACGACTTCCCGCGCTACTACCAGCTCAAGTATGCCAGCCCCTCGCTCGACTCCGCCGATCTTCTGCGCCGCCTCGAGGGCGAGGGGCAGCATACGGCCTTGCTGGAATATTTCTATGACGACCGTTCCCTCTTCCTGTTACTCGTCCGACCGGGGGGCATCCGCGGCTATGAAATGCCGCTGACCGGCGATCTTTCCGGACAGATCCGTCGGGTGCGCGAGCAGGACGTGTCCGCATTGCTCGATAATTCATCGAAGGATGCCTACCTGGGGGCCTTGGAAGGCCTTTACCGCCTGCTCTTACTACCCGCTGAAGAAGA
>JAGQXA010000651.1 GCA_020436865.1 Saprospiraceae bacterium
TCGAGCAGTTTCTCCTGCACCTCCCGGATGTGGTGCTCGGGAGATCTGGATAGGTCGCGATCGGTTTCGCGCGGAAAGTCTACGTCCCAGTAGCAGTGTTCATGGAGTTCAAAACTCTTACCTCGTATTTGGATCACCAGCAGGTGACCAGGCTTGAGCGCGTGGATGTTTTCGAAGGCGCTGCTGCCGGGCACCATGGTATGCATCAGCTGATGCAGGATGCCCTCCTTGGAAAAGCGACGGGGTATATCGGGATGGCCGAACAGCGCCTTGATCTCCGAACCGAAGTAGAACCCCTTCGGACCGAGGTGGTAGAAAAGAGGTTTGATCCCGAAGCGGTCGCGTACCAGGATCAATCGCTCCTGCTCCTGGTCGAAAAGCGCAAAGGCAAATTCTCCGCGCAGATGCTCGACGAAGTCGAGCCCGTACTTGCGATAGAGCGGCAGGGCGATCTCGCTATCGGATTTGGTTCGAAAGCGGAAGCCCTCCAGCCGCAGTTCGGTCCGGATGCGCTTGTAATCGTAGAATTCGCCGTTGACGGTGAGTACCCGTTGGTTGTCGGGGCTATACAGGGGTTGTTCTCCCGTTTCCAGGTCGATGATGGAAAGGCGTGCGTGCGCCATCCCCAGGCCCCGTTCGTTGTCGACATGGTAGCCGTAACCGTCGGGGCCCCGGTGGTGGAGGCGTTTGACCATATCTGACAAGTAGAGGGCTTCTTCGCGAGGCAGGGAGGTATGTTTCCAGAATCCGGTAATTCCGCACATGCTTGTTTTGTTTCTTTAAAGTGGACAAATGGCTAGCGTGGTCAGGCGTTCAGGGGGATCTCCTTGCGGGGCAGGCGGTCAAAGCGGTTAAGTACCGAAATGAGCAGGGCCTGACGCACGAAGACCGCTCCGTGGGCCTGGGTGAAATACAGGTTATGATGGGTGCCGTCGAGCGTAGGGTCGAGCTCGTCGAGACGCGCCAGCGGGTGAAGCACGACGGCGTCTTTTTTCAGATTGCTGTCGGCGTCGAGCTTGTAGCGCGAATCCAGGGTCTTGTAGCTGTCGCCCAGAAAGGCGATCGAGTTCATGTAGATCACGTCGAGATCGGAGAGCAACTCGTTGATGTCGTTGGCGAGTTGAAACTCGATCTCCGAATCTTCGAGCAGGCTTTCCAGCTCTGGGCCGAGCGGATCGGCCATTTCCGATACGATAGAGATTTTGCGGATGCCGGCCTTGAAGAGGAGCGACATGCGCAAGAAACTATTGACGGCCCGCATGCTTCCCGGGGTGCCCAGGATGCCGAGGTGGATCTGAAAAGGAGGCGGCACGACAGCGGCCTTGAGCCTTGGTTTCCATTTTAGGATGGCAAACCAGTCGGCCAACGCCTGCGTCGGATGTTCGCCTGAGCCGTTGCCGGCGTTGATCAGGGGAAGCCGCAAATTTCTCGACACCTCCTCGACGGCGTCGGTCTCCGTATGCCGTAGTACGACGAGGTCGCCATAGGCATTGAACATCTCCCCGATATCCGAGAGCGATTCTCCCTTGGCCACTCCGGTAACCATGCCCGACGGAATGCTCAGGATCTTACCGTCGAGCCGGAGCACGGCGCTTTCGAAAGAAAGGCGGGTGCGGGTGCTGGCTTCGAAGAAGGCTGTGATGACGATCTTGCCGTCGAGCGGGTGGCTGCGGTCGATCTCGGTGGCCTCGAGCAGGGCGGCAAATTTGCAGATCTCGAGTACGAGCTCCTTGTCGAATTGGTCGACCGACAAGATCGAGCGGCCAACCAGTTTTTTGAGGATATTGAGGTCGATCGAATCCTGGTCGAGCAATTTTCCGGGATCCGGATAGAGACCATTGGATTCCAGCGGATGTTCCGGCGAGTGATTTTGGTCGGTGTGGTGTTCTTCCGTTACCATAGCTTTTTGGTTTTAATGTCTTTCAGCAGCAGCGTGATCAGCGTCAGGGCGCCGATGCTCATCAGGATCAGGGCTGCCAGGATCAGGGCGTTGAATAGCGATTTGGGAAACAGCATCTTCAGAGTGATTGTGTTTTGGATTCGTCGAGTTGGTCCCAGTGAAAGCGGTCGGGCCGCCATTTGGCAAAGGCTGTGGTCACGATGATCGAGGTGGTCGCCCCGACCAGGGAGGCCGTGTACCAGCCGACTTCGAAATAGGCGATCAAACCCAGCGCCGAACCCAGTAGCATCGCCCAGAGCGCTCCCTGAGCGCTGGCCGAACGCCAGAACAGTCCGGTAACGATCGGGTAGATCGTGCTGGCGACCATCGGACCGGCAAAGAACAAGACGGTCGCCAGGGTGCCGATCCGCGGCAGGCAGACCAGCCAGGCCAGTAGCCCCAGACCGGTGACGACCGCGATGGAGATCCGCCGGATGCGCTTTTCCCGCGCTCCGGGATGGATCATTTTCTTGTAAATGTCTTCGATGATCAGATCGGAAGTGGCGGCCAGCAAACTGTCGATGCTGGAGGCCAGCGAGCAGAAAAAAACGATGAATACGATGACTGCACCCGTTTTGCCGAGGATCGTGCCGGCCATGAGGGGCCCGACCATGTCCGGACTGGTAATGTTGACCCCCAGCGAACCGCTCGTCAGTGCGATGAAACCGGCGGCAATCGGTACCGGCAGCCAGAAAAAGCCGGCCAGGGTGTAGGCTCGTTGGCCGATCCCCTTGCGCATGGCAAAGGCCCGGCTCCACCAAACGTTGCTGTGGAAGACCTCCCCGATGCCGAATAGCAGGTTGTTGAAAATGGCCATGATAGAGGCGGGTAGCAAGACGTCGATCAGCATGGGCTTCTCCGTCTGAAGGTCGGTGTAGACCTGGTCGAGGTCGACCATCGACACCACCGCAAAGCCTACCACGACGATCCCGATCATGATGATCAGCGATTGGATATAGTCGGTGCCGATCACCGCATACAGGCCTCCGAAAACCGTGTAGGTGACGCAAACGCCCA
>JAGQXA010000105.1 GCA_020436865.1 Saprospiraceae bacterium
CCCTTTTTCCGGGCGAATAAAACCACTGTATGCCGAGCATCACGAGTAAGGTCAGCCCGAGGAAGCCGGCGAAGAAGAGAAGGGTCTGCTTCCAGTGTTTGCGCTCGATCTGCTTACGTGCCTTGTTGCGGGGCGTATCGACCTCGGTATTGATGTGGAAGGTGTAATAGAAGCGATCGCCGCGACGTTCGAGTCGCACTTCGCACAATTCCTCGTTGATGAAGAAGGAGTAGGTTTTGTCTTCGAGCACGCTGAAATCCACGACGATCACGCGCCGGTCGCAATGGATCAGCACGTGCCCGGTCCGTTTCCCGTGGAACAGGCCTACGTGGTGGTTATCTCCCACTCCTCCAACGTACGTCCAGGTAAAGTGCGGCAAAGGAAAAGTTTTTCGAAGTTACGCCAAAGTATACTCAAGCGAAAGTAGTTGAAGAACTTCTAAGACGATTGATCAGCATTCGCTGGAGTATATGCCTGCCCCGCACCATAGGTCGGGGCCGAGACCGGGTGGTTGGGGATTTCTCAAACCATTCGGTGTCGGTATCATAATCCAATTTCGCAGATAAGTTACAAGGAGGCCAGAGCGAGCCGCTTTTATGACGGCACTTTAACAAAAAAAGGCAAAAAGGCCGCCGGTGAATAAATTGCTGTTTCTTTCATGTTTATCTTAGAGGCCTCAAACCGATCGCTCCATGAACAAGCTTTACTTCTACCTCCCCGCTTTTCTCCTCCTTTTTTCGCTCCGTTTGCACGGACAGGACGATACCGAAAAAGCGCGCTCCTTTCTGGCAAGGGCGCAGGATGCCCTGCTCCAACACGAATACGAGAAGGCCTCCAAACTATTCGAAAAGACCCTCGAACTACAGCCCGGGCAAGCCCCTGCGCAACACGGATTGGCGGCCTGCCTCGAATTGCTGCACGAGTACGGCCAATCGGCTTACTGGTACGATCGTTTATTGGCCACCGATCCGCAGTATTCGCGAGCTATTTATTTCGAAGCCGGCCGGGTGCATCTGCTGAGCGGCAACTACCGGCGCGCCATCGATCTTTTGGGGCACTTCGAATCCTTTCAGGAGCAACCTGCTTCCGATTTCGGCATTCTCGGCGAAACCGAGATCGAAAAGGAGCGGGCGTATATGCTCGAACTACCCTCGCTCCAACTGGCTTGCCGCTACGCGCTCGATTCGGTACAGTTCCGCCTCATCCCGGAAGTCGTCAACCTGGGGCCGGCGATCAACAGCAAGGCCGACGAGTATTTTCCGTATCTGACCAACGATCAGGAGTTGTTGTTTTACACTTCCCGCCCCGACCGCTGGTCGGACGAAGACCTTTTCTTCAGCGAAATGCGCGACGGGCAGTGGAGCGAAGGGATCACGGTCGGCTGGACGTTCAACACCCAACGCAACGAAGGGATGCCCAGCCTGGTGCGCAACGGCCGGCTCCTGTTCTTCACGGCCTGCGGACGCGCCCAGGTCCAGGGAGCCTGCGACATCTGGGTGGCCGACCTGGCCGGCCGGAGCGTCGGCAAAGCCCGGCCGTTGGAAGGCCAGGCCAATTCGGAGTACTGGGAATCGCAGGCGACGATCAGTTGCGACGGACAGACCCTCTATTTTGCCAGCAACCGGGAAGGAGGCGAAGGCGGCACCGATATCTGGCGCTGCCAGATGGGCGCCGACGGCCAGTGGGGGCCCGCTGTCAACCTCGGCAGGCCGGTGAACACGGCGGGCGACGAAGAAGCGCCCTTCATCACCAACGACGGCCACACGCTCTATTTCTCATCGACGGGGCATCCGGGCCTCGGCGAGCAGGATATTTTCGTGACCCGCCTGAATGATGACGGCCGCTGGGACGAGCCCCTCAACCTCGGCACGCCGGTCAATAGTTCATATCGCGAGCTGGGATTCTTTCTCTCTGCCGACGGCCGCAACGGCTTCTTCGCCTCCGATCGCGAAGGGGGGTATGGCGGCATGGACATCTATCGCTTCAATCTGGCCGAAGAGCTCTTCAGCCGCCCCATCACCCTGGTAGAGGGCAACGTTTATGACGCTTATTCCGGCAAGCCGCTACAAACCACGGTCTTTTCGCCCGACCAACGCATTCAGACCGACGAGGACGGGCAGTTTTTTCTTTGCCTGCCGGCCAGCGAACCGTTTAATTTCACCATCCTGGAGGCGGGCTACCAGGCCTATTCCGAGCGCATCATGATCCCGCGTTGGGACAACACCATCATGTTCGCGCTGAACATTCCCCTGATGCCCGAATCGCCGCCCAGCCAGCGGGAAGTGGCCTTCGCCGAACGCTCGGTCCCGGAAGAAGAAATGCGGCATTCGGTGTACTTCGATTTCAACAAGTGGGATTTGAACGTCGAAAACCTGCAGCAACTGGAGTTCTTTGTGGAGAAGGTCCTTCCGAAACAATCCGTGCGCCAGGTAGAGATCGTCGGGTACTCCGATCAGGTCGGATCCAACAAGTATAATCTAGTCTTGTCGGAACGCCGCGCCAGGTCGGTAGCGGTCTACCTGAAAGAACGTGGCATTCGCGTCGACCGCATCTACATCGAGGGCGGCGGCGAGCTGACCACAGATATCCCGGATGAGGAGAAGAGAAAGGTGGAAGTGGTGTTTACGTTGGGGGATTAGAAAATTGGGTTATTGATTGGGAAATCCTAATCAACCAATAACCCAATTAACCCAATTAACCAATAACCCAATTAACCAATCAACTACCAAAGTCGTCGAACGCGATGTTCTCTTCGGGCACGCCCAGTTCGTCGAGCATTTTCATGACGGCCTGGAGCATGAGCGGCGGGCCGCAGAGGTAGTATTCGATCTCTTCC
>JAGQXA010000106.1 GCA_020436865.1 Saprospiraceae bacterium
AACCAAAAGTCGCTGATGAAGTTTCCGATCATTATTCGTATTATCGGGCAAAAGATACGGAAAGTTTGGGGGATGTTGGTCGTCGGTCCGAATGGCATTCGGACATTTTTGCCGGGGTGCATGCTGGATGCTGGATACTGGATACTAATGCGGGCTTCGCCCGCCGTCCCGACTTAGTCGGGATCGGCGAAGGCGGGGATGCTGACCTTCCCTAGCCCCGGAGGGGCGACATGTTTTGCCGATCGCGCCAATTCTTCGGAGCTCAAACGATTGCATTACACGGTCATTGAACCCAAACCGAACATCAAACTTGATCATATGAACGAGATCGATTCTCAATTCCACGAGTTGCTACTGGCGGAGGTGCGCCGGCGGTTGCTCGGCGAGAGCGTGCCGCGCTTAAAAAAATGCCTGGGCGAGCTGACCGAAGAGGAAATTTGGCGGCGACCCAACGAGCACAGCAATTCAGTGGGCAATCTGGTGTTGCACCTTTGCGGAAATGTGCGGCAATGGTTGCTCAGTGGATTGGGAAAACAGCCCGATACGCGCCACCGGCAGGCGGAGTTCGACGAGCGGGGGCCGATCGCCGTTCAGGCGTTGATAGGGCGGCTAGACGAGCTCGTGGAGGAGGTGGAGGCCTTGTTGGGGCAACTGCGACCGGAGGATCTGCTCGCCGGGCATCCGGTGCAGACCTTCCGCGAGAACGGCGTCAGCATCCTGGTACACGTCGTGGAGCACTTTTCCTACCATACCGGGCAGGTCAGCTACATCGTCAAGGCTTGGAAAGACCTCGATCTGGGCTATTACCGGGGGATCGAACTGGAGTGAGGAGGAGCTATTGCACCCAATCCTTGAAGAAGGTCAGCAGGCGGGCGCCGAAGACGAAAGTGAGCGTCCATTTCGTGACGAAATAGACTAAAAAAATGGCCACGGCTTTCTTGCGATTTTTCTTGAACCAGTTCCCAAACAGATCTTTTATGAACATCGGGCGTACAGCTTTTTCAGATTTGACATGCTAGTAACGTCCGACGTTCGCAAATAGTTGCCGGTCACAATTCCAATCCATGAGATTTAACTTTTGAGGGCCTGCTATTCCTCCGGCTTCCAGAAAGCGCCGTACTCTTCGACCAGCACATTGTCGAATTCATCGGCTTTGGAGAAGAGGTGTTCGAAGAGTTTGGCGCCGGTTTCGACGTTGAGATAGCGATCGTAGATCAGCAGGGAAAGAATGATGTCCTGGCCGCGCACGCTGAAGGTGAGGCTTTCCATTTCGTAGTTCTGGCGCAGCAGGAACTCATAGAGCGGCTGGATGTTATCTTTCGGCAACAGGCAGAGGAAGGCGTCGCCGGTGATCAGGCCATTCTTTTCGTAGTAGGAGATGTTGATCTTGGCGCTGCCCCGCTGGATCTCCCAGGTATTGGGGCCTCGCCGGGAAAGCTGCACGTCCTGCCCGAGGCGTTCGAGCAGGTCTTCCATGGTTTTTGCGACGCCTACGGGCTCATAGACCTCCACATCGGTGGGCAGTTCGAGTTTGCTGCCGCAGTACGGGCAATAGCCGTTATCGGTCTTGCCGGCGCCGACGATATTAGAACAGGAGTGGCAGCGGGCAGCAACTTCGCCTTCGGTCTTCTGGAACTCTTCGATGGTTTCGGCCAGGTAGCGCACGGGGAGGCTAAAACCGATGTTGTCGCCGTCCTGGATGATGAAGGTATTTACGCCGATCACCTCTCCTTCGAGGCTCACCAGCGGGCCGCCGCTGTTGCCCGGATTCAGGGCGGCATCGTGCTGAAGGTACTGGATGTCGCCCATCTGATGCAAGACGTTCGACACGATGCCCTGTGTGGCGGTGTATTTCAATCCGAACGGGTGGCCGATGGCGATGATCGGATCGCCCTGCGCCATTTCACGCTCCTTACCCAATTGCACTTCGGGGATCTCGGCGCCGGTGGGGACGGCCAGAAAGGCCAGGTCGTACTTCTGGTCGATATATAGCACGGGCACCAATTGCTTGGTGATGGCCGGACCGGTGATCACGACCTCCCGGTTGCCCCGCACCACGTGTTCGTTGGTGACGATCAGGTTCGGAGCTTTCAGGTAAAAACCCGTACCGGTACTGTAGGGAGTGGCGATCTGGATGACGACATCCCGATACCGTTCGATAACGTCTTTCATGAATAAATCTTAGGCAGCGGGAAGTTAGTGTTTTTTTGGATAACGCTACCACTTCTGGCCTGGATAGGCGCGCTGTACGGATTGCATGACGGCGAGGATGTGCCCCAGGTGTTCGGAATGTCGCCCCTCTTTTCCGCCCTGCTGATGATAGGGTAGGTTCGGGGCACTGAGCGTTGCTTCTTCCAGCACCTCCCGTACTTTTTCTTCATAGCGCGGCCGAAGGCGATCGAGGTCGGCGCCGAGCTCTTCTTCCGCCATAAAGGCATCGAGAGGCGTGACCTGCGTCAGCTCTCCCGAATAGATCCACAGATCATCGAGGGCCGTTTGCATCTTTCGGTGGCTGAGGTCGGTGCCGTCGCCCAGTCGGATCACCCATTCGGAGCTGTAGCGCAGGTGGTAGGTGATCTCCTTGAGCGATTTGGCGGCGATGGCAGCGATCGTCTGGTCGCGGCTGCCGGTCAGCTGTTCGTGCAGGTAAAAGTTGAAGGCGTCGAAGAGGAACTGGCGGATCATGGTGTAGGCCCAATCCTGATTCGGCTGTTCGACCAACAGCACGTTGCGGAACTCCCTTTGCTCACGGTGGTAGGCCAGATCGTCTTCCGAGCGGCCCTTCCCTTCGATCTCCCCGGCATAGGTCAGCCAGCTGCGGGCCTGTCCGACCTGATCGAGGGCAATGTTCGTCAGGGCGATGTCTTGCTCCAATACCGGCCCATGGCCGCACCATTCCGACAATCGTTGGCCGAGGATGAGGGCGTTGTCGCCGAGGCGCAGGGCGTATTCGAAAAGAGCTTGCTGGTGGGTCATGCTTGGGTCTTGGTTTTTGGATGTTGGATGTTGGATCTGGAATCATCCAATGACCAACATCCAAGATCCAACATCCCTAAATGTGTTTCACCTCGTCGGGCAAATGATAAAAAGTTGGGTGGCGGTACACCTTGTCATCGGCCGGATCGAAGAGCGATCCGGTTTGGTCAGGGCTGGAGGCAGTGATGTGTTTGGATTCCACCACCCAGATGCTGACGCCCTCGCTGCGGCGCGTGTAGACGTCGCGGGCGTTTTCGATGGCCATCTGGGCGTCGGAGGCGTGGAGGCTACCGACGTGTTTATGGCTCAGGCCGTTCTTACTGCGGATGAATATCTCCCAAAGGGGCCAGTTCTTTTTCATGATCGAGAAGTTTAGGCGACGGCGGTTTCGAGTCGGGCGGCGCGTTTTTCGGCGTAGGCCAGGGCAGCTTCGCGTACCCAGGCGCCTTCTTCGTGGGCGGCGATGTGATCGCGCATGCGCTGGCGGTTGCAGGGACCGTAGCCCTTCACTACCTGCCAGAATTCGTCCCAGTCGATCGGGCCGAAGTCGTAATGGCCGCGTTCGTCGTTCCACTTGAGATCGGGATCGGGCACTTTCAGTCCGAGGTAGTCAGCCTGGGGCACGGTGGCGTCGATGAACTGCTGCCGCAATTCGTCATTGGTCTTGCGTTTGATCTTCCAGGCCATCGATTGTTGCGTATGCACCGAATCCTCGTCGTTCGGACCGAACATCATCAGGGCCGGCCACCACCAGCGGTTGAGCGAATCCTGCGCCATGGCCTTCTGGTCTTCCGAGCCGCGAACGAGGGTCAGCAGGATCTCGTAGCCCTGACGCTGATGAAAGCTCTCCTCCTTGCAAATGCGCACCATCGCGCGGGCATAGGGGCCGTAGGAGGTGCGGGTCAGCATGACCTGGTTCATGATGGCCGCGCCGTCGACGAGCCATCCGATGGCGCCCATGTCGGCCCAGGTCAGAGAAGGATAGTTAAAAATGGAGCTGTACTTGGCCTTGCCCTGGTGCAGTTGGGCGATCAGTTCGTCGCGATCGATCCCGAGGGTCTCGGCGGCGCTGTAGAGGTAGAGGCCGTGGCCGGCTTCATCCTGCACCTTGGCCAGCAGGGCTACTTTCCGGCGCAGGGAAGGCGCCCGGCTGATCCAGTTGCCTTCCGGCAGCATGCCGATCACTTCGGAGTGGGCATGCTGCGAGATCTGGCGGATCAACATTTGGCGATAACCCTCCGGCATCCAGTCTTTCGGTTCGATCTTGACCTCTTGGTCGATCTGGTCCTGAAAGTGCTTGGTCAGCTGATTGTCGCTCATTGGTATTATTGGTTTGGTTGGCTGAGATGGCGCTACAAAAATAGCGATTTCCTGTATAAAAACGAACACTTGTTCGTATTGTTTTGGGAAGTGGCCATTGCCTAAAAAAAAATTAGGGCAGCCAGCCAGGATCGGCTGCTGCCCTAAAGAGGGGGGCAAAAATCGTCACTAAGGAATGACGAATTTGACGGTTTCCTGGCGCTGGCGGTCTTGCAGGCGCAGGAGATACATGCCGGCCGGCAGATCATCGGCCGAGATGCCTTGCTGGTTGAAGCCCTCGACGCCGAGGGTCGATACGTTGCGGTAGAGGCGGCCGTTGAGGTCGAACACCTGGATATCGATGCCGCCATCGGCGGGCAGGTGGTATTGCAGTTGCAGGTTGGCGCCATCGAGGGTGGCGCTGATGATGCCGAAGTCTTTGACCCCGTCCAGGGTGATCACGACCACGTTGGAGTAGCTGAAAGCCCCGTCGTAGTCTGTTTGCTTGAGCCGATAGTACACGGTAGGCAGGGAGGCCAGTTCGGCGACGGCATGGTCGGCGAAGGAATAGTTCAACTGCTCATAGCTATCGCCGGCGCCCGGCAGCGTACCGATGGGCAGGAACCGCTCGCCGTCTTCCGAACGCTCGATGGTGAACAGTTCGTTGTTGAGTTCGGAGGCGGTGGCCCACTGGAGCATGACTGCATCGTTCTCAAGCTTGCCGGCGAAATAGATCAGTTCGATCGGCACGGCCATACAGCCTTCGCTGATGGTCTGCCCGCACTGGTTCGCGGCGCGAACGCGGAAGAGGCTCTGGTCATGGCCGTTGGTAAAGATATTGTGCACGATCAGCTGAATGAGCGTCGGGGTGATCTGGAGGATTTCGTAGTCGTCGGTCGGTTGGTCGACGATCAGGTCGTTATTTTCAAACCACTGGAAGGTCATCGGGTAGTCGCCCGGATCCAGGAACGAAACAACGATGATCAGGTCGGAGCCTTCGATCACACAGTCCTGGTACTCGACCTCCGGGGTAGAGCCTTCCAGCACGATCAGCGTTTCGATGTCGAAGCCGCAGGCGTTCTCGACCTTTACCTGATACTGCCCGCCCGTGTTGACGGAGATGGAGGGCGTGATTTCGTTCGTGCTCCACAGGTAGTCGACATCGTAGGCGCCGTTCTCCAGAAAGGCCTCGAGCGTAATGGGGTTGCCATTGCAGATCTCCGGTTCCGGGATCCCTTCCAGGGCAATATTCGGTTGAGTATTGACCTCGAGGAAAAAGGACAGGTCGACCGGCTGGGAGGTCGGGCCGCAGCCTGCGCAATTGGCCACACAGGTGATCTGGTAAGGCCCGAGGGCATTGGGGGCCACGACTACCTGAAAGGCGATCAGGCGTTGGACCCCATTGTTGACCACGCCACTGAGGGGCTCGTCCAACTGCACCAGAGCCACCTCGCCGGGATTCGAAGAGGTAATGCTGTACTGTGTGGGAAAACCATTCGTTCCGACATCGCGCACGCGGAACAAGAGCGTGAAGGTCTCGCCGGCACAGGCAAAAACCTCGTTGTCGTTGGGCTGTTGAGAGATCTGGTAATCGACCTGGGCAAAGAGCCCGAGGGCGCCGAAGAAAAAGAATGCAAGTACGAGTAGTCCTCTTTTCATGGGTTACATTTATTTGCTGAATATGGCAAAGTGCGAATCAGTGTGAACCGGAAGAACGGGGATGTCGGATCGGATTTGGGTCATGCCTGTTTTGGGGAAACATCTTCCCAAGTTCAAAAATCTTAACCTTTTGTGACAATTCCAAACTTATGGAGGAAGATCTTGGATCTTGGATGTTGGATGTTGGTCCGGTTCAACCAAGATCCAACATCCAAAAACCAACATCTAAGATCATTTTCCACTCCGCAGGCCGTTCAGCAGAATGGCCGTCACGTCGCGCAGTAGCGCTTCGCGGTCGATCTTGCGGGAGGGGCGGTGCCAGTAATGGATCCAGCGAAGGGAGGAGAGCAGGGTAAATAAGGCCACAGTGGGGTCGACCGAGCGGAAGACGCCGGAAGCGATCCCTTCCTGGATGATGGTCCGGAAGCGGTTTTCGTAATCGCGGCGCAGGTTGAGGAAGCGGGTCAGGTGAGGTTCCTCCAGGTGTTTCCACTCGTCGTTGAAGACGGTAATGGAGGTCGGATCGTCGAGCGCGATCTCCAGGTGCAGGCGCAAAAGGGCGCGTACCTTTTCTTCCGGCGATTGGCCGGACTTTTCGACCGTGTCCATGCCCTGGGTAAAGTGGCTGGCGTTGTCGAAGCAGATCTTTTGAAGGATCTCCTCCTTTGCTTTGATGTGACTGTACAAGCTGGAGGCCTTGAGATTGACCCGGTCGGCCAGGTCGCGCATCGAAGCCGCACTATATCCTTTTTCCTGGAACAGTTTGGCCGCTTCTTCAAAAATGACTTGCTTTTTCGTCTTCACGCGTGGGGGATGTGGATATGGGATGTGAGATATGGGATGCGGGGTTGGGGTAAAATTAGGAATTTTCTCCAACTTCTGCCTTCGCCTTGGCCACGGCATGACAAACACTCACACTCAAAACTCACTCTCAAACTCAAACTCATTTACAGGTCATAGCTCACCACTACCCTCCCCGACCTCGGATGCGATTGGCAGGTGAGCACGTAACCGGCTTCCACCTCGTCGGGTTCGAGGGCGTAATTGACGTCCAT
>JAGQXA010000652.1 GCA_020436865.1 Saprospiraceae bacterium
AGCATGGCCGCCTGGTCGTCGCTGTCGCCGGCGAAGGACACGCCGGCATAGCCGCGCGGAACCGTGCCGGCCACCGGATTGCGGGGCTCAGACATATCTTTCAGCTTCACCACGCTGGCGCTATCCCAGGTGTTCAGGTAATAGTAGTTGAACACGTTGGCCTCGTAAGCGATCGAGTGGCCCATATCGGGCATGTATTCGCTGCCGGGTTTGTTCACGCCTGGTTGCTGGCAGGACACCAGGACCAGCAGGACAAGTCCGGTCAGCAGGGCGAGGAAGGTATGTTTGCTTGAAGTCATGTTCGATTGATTTTTTGTCGTTGCAGGGCCTTAGAGTTCCTTTTCGTTCACTTCCGAAGCGCCCGTTGCGCTGAAAAAAGACCGCAGCTGGTCGACCTCTTGCGTGCTTGCCCCGTTGGTCTGGAAGGCAATGCAGAACTTGTCGTCGGTCAGCCGGTTGTCGAGGGTCGGATTCTTGGCGCCCGGCCACATGCCGCAGATGGTGTAGAAGGTCACCACCATGCCCACCGAGGCGAAGAGAACCGTCAGCTCGAACGTGATCGGAATGAAGGAAAGGACGGACCAGTACGGTTTTCCGCCGAAAATGATCGGCCAGTCGCGGGTAAACACCCAGGTCATAAAGCCGAAACCGAACAGGGCGCCGATGGCCCCGTACACGAAGCCGGCTATGTGCAGACGCGATTCCGACAAGCCCATCACCGGGTCGAGCCCGTGAATGGGAAAGGGCGAATACACATCCATGATCTCGAGATGGTCGGATTTGGCTTTCTTCACGGCCGTCATCAACTGCTCTTCGTCGTCATACAGGCCGTACAAAACCTCTTTCTTATCGTTTTTCATCGCTATGATGGTTGTGATCGTTTGAATTGGATGAATTAATGGGCTTGCTGCTGCGCGCCTTCATGCTGCTGAGCCTTCGCGCCGGTGAACTGATCGCCGGCCGATTTCAGGATCGCCTTCACCTCCGCAATGGCGATCACCGGAGCGACGCGCACGAAGATCAGATACAGCGTGAAGAAAAGGCCGAGCGTACCTACGAACAGACCGATCTCCACCCAGGTCGGGGAATAATAGCTCCAGCTCGAGGGCAGATAGTCGCGCGCCAGGGTCGTGGCGATGATCACGAAACGTTCGAACCACATCCCGATATTCACGAAGATGGACATGACGAACGTCCAGAAAATGCTCCGGCGGATCTTCTTGAACCAGAAGATCTGGGGCGAGAGCACGTTGCAGGACATCATGCCGATGTAGGCCCAGTAGTACGGACCGAACACCCGGTTGTAGAAGGCGAACTGCTCGTAGATGTAGCCCGAGTACCAGGCGATGAACAACTCCGTGAGGTAGGCTACCCCCACAATGCTGCCCGTTACCAGGATCACCTTGTTCATGCTCTCGATATGGCTGAGGGTAATATATTCCTGCAGGTTGAGCACCTTGCGCGTCAGCACCATCAGCGTTTGCACCATGGCGAAACCGGAGAAGATAGCGCCCGCCACGAAGTAGGGCGGGAAGATCGTGGTGTGCCAACCGGGAATGACGGAGGTGGCGAAGTCGAAGGATACGATGGTGTGCACCGAAAGTACCAGCGGGGTCGCCAGACCTGCCAGCACGAGGGAGAGGCTCTCCCAACGCTGCCAATGCTTGGCCGAGCCCGTCCAGCCGAACGAGAAGAAGTCGTACAGCTTCCGGCGAAGGCCTTTCGAGCGATCGCGCAGGGTGGCCAGGTCGGGCACCAAACCCGTATACCAGAACAGCAACGAAACCGTGAAGTAGGTCGAGATCGCGAACACGTCCCACAACAGCGGCGAGTTGAAGTTCACCCACAGCGGCCCACGGGTGTTCGGGTACGGGAAAATGAAGAAGGCCAGCCAGATCCGTCCCATGTGAATGAGCGGGAATTGCCCCGCACACATCACGGCGAAGATCGTCATGGCTTCCGCGGCCCGGTTTACGCCCGTACGCCATTTCTGGCGGAAGAGCAGGAGGATGGCCGAGATCAGCGTACCGGCGTGACCGATACCGATCCACCACACGAAGTTGGTGATGTCCCAGCCCCAACCGATCGTGCGGTTCAGGTTCCAGGTGCCGATGCCGTTCCAGATCGTCCAGCCGAGGCAGAAGACGTAGAGGGCCAGGCCGGATACCGCCACCATAAAGGCCAGCACCCAGGCGACGCTGGGCGTGCGCTCGGTCGGCGCGGCGATATCTTCCGTGATGTCGTGGTAGGTCTTACCCCCTTCTATCAGTGGTTCCCGAATGGGAGAAACAACTGTACTCATCGTTTATATTTTGAGGTGTCGTCGTTCGGTTAATTAGTTTATTGGGCAATTGGTTTATTGGGCAATTGGTTTATTGGGCAATTGGTTTATTGG
>JAGQXA010000653.1 GCA_020436865.1 Saprospiraceae bacterium
ATGAATGGCTCCATCCACTCCTCCCCCGCCCATCAGCGAACTGTTCGCGGCGTTCACGACCGCATCGACGGCGAGCAGCGTGATATCTCCTTTAAGCAGGCTCATTTTTCCCATGTCTGGTTCATTGGTTACGGGCGCTTCAAAAGTAGTCAATTTGCGTGGACTCCCGGCCATGGCGGGGAAGACATGTGGTGGTTTTCGGTGATTTTTTTATTAGCAATCTGAGTAGAAATTTTTGGATGAGTAAAAGCGAGAACAAAAAAATAGCGGGCTGCCCGTCGATCGGACAGCCCGCTGAGTGGATCTTATGCGAACCGCAGGATCAGTTCTTCGACTTCTCCTTTTGCGGGGTCACTCCATTGGTCTTGCCGCTCACCCCTTTGACCGTTTGGATGATGCGGGCTACGACGCGGTACGGATCGGCGTTGGAAGCCGGACGGCGGTCTTCGAGATAGCCTTTCCAGCCTTGTGCCGTCGAAACGGGGATGCGGATCGATGCGCCCCGGTCGCTGACGCCGTAGCTGAATTTGTGGATCGACTGCGTTTCGTGCAGGCCGGTCAGGCGCTTTTCGTTGTCCGAACCGTACACGGCGATGTGTTCCTGATGGGCCACGGCAAACTTATCGCAGATCTCTTCGATCAGTTCCTTGCCGCCCACCTCGCGCATGTCGCGGTTGGAAAAGTTGGTGTGCATTCCCGAACCGTTCCAGTCGCCTTGGATCGGCTTCGGATGGAACTCGACCTCTACGCCGTGCTTTTCGGTCACGCGATGCAGCAGATAGCGGGTCAGCCACAGGTCGTCGGCAGCTCGCTTGGCTCCCTTGCCGAAACACTGGAACTCCCACTGGCCCAACATCACCTCGGCATTGATCCCGGTGATATCCAGTCCGGCGTCGAGGCACAGGTCGAAGTGTTCTTCTACGATATCGCGACCGGCACAGTTGCCCAGACCTACCGAGCAGTAGTACGGCCCTTGCGGGCGCGGATAGCCTTGCTTCGGGAACCCGAGGGGAAGGCCCTCGATCGTCAGCACATACTCCTGCTCGAAGCCGAACCAGAAGTCGGGATCATCTTCGATCAGGGCACGGGTATTGGTGGCATGAGGAGCGCCTTCGGGGGTCAATACTTCACACATGACCAGAAAGGAATTCTTGCGTTCCGGATCGGGGACGACCCGCACCGGCTTCAACAAGCAGTCGGAGGAATGCCCTTCTGCTTGTTGGGTCGAGCTGCCGTCGAACGACCAGATCGGAAGCGACTTGATGTCGCCATGAAAGAAGTCCATTTCCAGGACCTTCGTCTTGCTGCGCAGGTTGGGCTCCGGTTTGTAGCCATCCAGCCAAATGTACTCAAACTTAAACTTCGCCATCGTTATTAAATTGTTTTGAGGGAATGAACGGAATTCCAAATTATAAAATCACCTGCCGCCCCCGCTCGGAGCAGCCGGTTGTGCTATTAGTCAAATGATCGGGTCAGATCACCTCCGTAAAGGTCAACTTCCATATCGCTGTAAAGCGGAAAAGCGGTCGGACGGTTGGGAGCCGCCGGACCGCTTTTCAGTCTGCTCAAAATATCGATGATCAAAAATGATCGAAAAAGTGCTCATCCTTAGTAAGTGCACCATGTTTTGTTTTCTCAAAAAACTCCAATATCGCAAGCCCCTTGTTTATTCAAGGGGCGCGGGTGTCAGGCCCTAGCGGGCTCTCGTGGCTTTATTGGTTGGAAATATTCAGCTTTCAGAATAAAAGCCTGCTTTATTGATGGAGGCAAAAATAAGGGGAAAACGGCAATCTTGCAACTTTTGCCCGCAAATTGGAAGAGGATTGGGTTGGATTTCCGAAATTTAGACGCCCCGATCCGAAATACCTTTTCCAAGCTGCCACATGCGCTCATTTCTACTCCTCTCCGGTCTGTTCTGTTCTTTGCTGTCGTTTGCCCAGACCGATACGCTTCCGGTTTTTCCCGAAACTCCTCCGCTACTGGAAGATGTATTACAGGACGCGGAAGAGGAGGTCGACTTCGATTTCGACACCTACTACGAACCCCTGGAAGCTTTGCGCGAACACCCGCTTGATCTCAATCGCGCCGACCGCGAGCAGTTGCAGGAGATCCGGCTGCTCAACGATCTGCAGATCGAAGCCTTTCTGGAGTACCGGGCCACCGCCGGACCGCTGTTGGCGCTCTACGAATTACAGGTGATCCCGGGTTTCGACCTCCCTACTATACGGCGCCTCCTGCCATATGTGAGCCTGCGATCAAGCCTCGACGACTTCCATGTGCCGCTGCCCCGCATGTTGTCGGCGGGGAAGAACGAACTCTATCTGCGCTGGTCGCGCACCTTGGAAAGCAGCCGGGGGTTTCTCCTGGCCGGCGATACCAGCGTATCCGGGCGCTTCCTCGGCGATCCGAACAAATGGTACACGCGCTTCAAACATTCCTATGAAAACCGCCTTAGCTACGGGTTTACGGCCGAAAAGGATGCAGGGGAGGAATTCTTCCGCGGCAGCAACCCGCAAGGCTTCGACTTTTACTCCGCCCACCTGTTCGCCCGCAACCTGAGCCGGACGGTCAAGGCGGTGGCACTCGGCGACTTTACCGCGAGTTTCGGGCAAGGCCTCATTCTCTACTCCGGTTTCGGGTACGGAAAAAGCGCCGCTACGATGGAGGTGAAACGCTCGGGTCGCGTGCTTCGCCCGTTCACTTCGGTGAACGAAGCCAGCTTCTACCGCGGTGCCGCGGCAACCCTGGCCGTCGGCCCGCTGGAAGCGACCGTTCTGGGGTCCTACCGCCGGCGCGACGGCAATGTGGTTGTATCGACCGATACGACCGAAACGCAGGACTTGCCGGCCATTACCCTTTCCTCGATCCTGAACAGCGGATTGCACCGCACCCCGGCTGAGATCGCCGACGAAGGCGCCTTTCACCAGCTCACCTTCGGAGGTTGTTTGCGGTACTCGTCCGACCGCTTTGCATTCGGACTGAACGGCGTGCTAGACCGACTCGACCAACCGATTTCCCGGACGCCTCAACCCTATAATCGCTTCTATTTCAACGGCAATCAGCTGTGGAACGGCAGCCTCGATTATATCTACCGCCTGAAGAACCTGCTCTTCTTCGGAGAAACGGCCGTCGATCCCAACGGGCGCCTGGCCACCTTGAACGGCCTGTTGGCCGGGCTCGATCGCAAAGTGGATGTCTCCCTGCTGCAACGCTGGTATTCGCACGAGTTTCAATCGCTCAATGGCTTCCCCTTTGCCGAAACCAATGGCGTCAATAACGAAGCCGGCGTCTATCTCGGCGCCGAGATCCGGCCTGCTTCCCGTTGGAGGCTGAATGCCTACTACGATCTCTACCGCCATCCCTGGCTGCGCTTCCGGACAGATGCGCCATCGCGCGGGCGCGACTGGTTGGTCAGGCTCACCTACTACCAAAAACGAAAGCTGGAGGTCTACCTCCAGGTACGGCGCGAGTCGAAGGAGCAGAATGCCACCGACTATTTCGGCCCGCTGGACCGGCTGGTTGCCCACCAAACCCTGCAGGCCCGTCTGCAATTGAACTACCACCTCAGCAAAGCCCTGGAGTGGCGCAACCGGATTGCTTTTGGCACCTTTCGCGAAGGCGAAGATGGCCCGACACAGCGGGGTTGGATGATCTACCAGGACCTCCTCGTTCGACCGCTGGGCGCTCCCTGGTCCTTTACGACCCGTTTCGCCTTGTTCGATACCGACAGCTTCGACGTGCCGTTCTATTCCTTCGAGAACGATCTGCTGTACCAGGTCTCCATACCGGCCTATTTCGGCCGCGGCGCCCGATTTTACTTCAACCTGCGCTACCGGCCGATCCGACCGCTGACCCTCGAATTCCGTTTCGCGCAAACCTATTATCCGGGACTCGACGAGATCAGTGATGGCGTCGACGCCATCACGGGGAAGAAGCGCACCGACCTGCGGGCGCAAATGCGTTGGCAATTCTAAAGGGAAAGTCGGCCACTGGGCTAATGCAGATCGGAGGACGGCAGAAAATCCAGATACAGCAGGTACTGCCGGCGGATCTCCAGGAAGTCGACCAGATCGGCCTCCCAGCTGGCGCGGATCATCTCCTCGTCGAAGCCATGTTCTATCTGGCGGCGCAAAGTGCCGGTACCGGCCAACAGATCGAAATAACCGTCTTCCCGAAAGAACCTGGCCGGATCCGGATACTCCCGGTAGAAGTCCAGGAGATAGGAAAGTTCGAGCCGGGTGCGATCCTGCAAGCGGTCGATCGGCAACTTGCTGAGATCAAATCCGACACATTCGCGTCCTTGCTGCGGCGGATGCGTCGAACCTTCGTTGGGCTGGGGCACGAAGCGGTACTCGCCCGCCTCGAAGCCGGGGGCTCCGTACACCTGAAATTGCCGGTCCGTGCCTCGTCCTACGCTCACCACCGTACCTTCGAACAGGGCCAAAGACGGGTACAAATAGATCGCCCGCATATTCGGCAGGTTGGGGGAAGGCTTCACCGGGAGACGATAGAAACTTCGGTGATCGTAGCCGGCACAGGGGATCACTGCGAGTGGGCACTCCAACTCATCGCCTAACCAGCCTTCGCCGTTGATCATGCGGGCGTATTCGCCGATCGTCATGCCGTATACCAAAGGCACCGGGTGCATACCGACAAAAGATCGGTACGATCCTTCGAGTACCGGTCCGTCGACATAGTGCCCGTTCGGGTTGGGGCGATCCAGTACGAAGAGTTGTTTATCCGCCAGCGCACAAGCACGCATGACGTAGTGCAGTGTAGACAGATACGAATAAAAGCGCACGCCGACATCCTGCAGGTCGAACACGACCACGTCCAGGTCGGCTAGCTGTTCCGGTTGCAGTTGCTTGGACCGGCCATAGAGCGACACGATCGGCAGTCCGGAATGCCCGTCGATCTCGTCGTCCACCAGTTCTCCGTCGGCTGCCCGGCCCCGAAAACCGTGTTCCGGGGCAAAGATCGTCGTTACATTCACCTGCAAGGCCAATAAGGTGTCGATCAGATGGGCGCCCGACACCAGCGAAGCCTGATTGACCACCACCCCTACCCTCTTGCCGAGCAAAGACGGAAGATAGGCGCGGCAGCGTTCGGCCCCGGCCCGGATCTTGCCGGCAAATAGTTCGGCGGCCAACGGCGCCGGCGGCACCACAGCCGGAACCTCTATCGGCGGGGTCGGCGCCTCCTTCTCAGGAGAAACGGTCCGCCGGGATCCTGAACATCCCCAATAAAGAACTCCGGCAGTGGCGAAGATTACAACAAAAATGTTTAATTTCACAACCAGAATGTTTTATCTGCGGCTAATCCGACTGCGCGATGAAGGAAAAAATATACGCGATCGTCGACCTGGAAACCACCGGCGGCAGGGCCTCCAGGGATAAAATTACAGAGATCGGCATTGTTCTGCACGACGGCCGGCAAATCGTCCGCACCTACGAAACGCTCGTCAATCCGGAATGCCCGATCCCCTATGGCATTACGCAACTTACGGGAATTACTCAGGAAATGGTGCAGGATGCTCCTCGTTTTTTCGAGGTAGCCAAAGAGATCGTCGAACTGACCGAAGGCGCCGTATTCGTCGCGCACAACGTGCGATTCGACTACAGCTTCCTCCGGGAGGAATTCAGGCGGCTGGGGTACACCTATAGCCGCAAGACGCTCTGCACGGTGCGCTTGAGCCGCAAGACTTTCCCCGGACTACCCTCCTACAGCCTCGAAAACCTGATCCGGCACTTCGGCATCCAGGTCAACGACCGGCACCGGGCAATGGCCGATACCCTGGCCACCACCGAACTCTTCGAGCGCATTCTCCGCAGCGAAGAGAGTCAGAAGGCCATCCACAAGATCGTAAATCTGGGCATTCGCGAGGCCC
>JAGQXA010000654.1 GCA_020436865.1 Saprospiraceae bacterium
AGGCGATCAGCAGACGGTCGAGAAAGCGCTCTTCCCGGCCCGAATGGCAGCGCTGGAGGAGCGCCTTGACGTAGGGATCCTCTCCGATCGAGTGCGTCAGGGCAATGCCGCGCTCCTCCATCAAGCGATACACCTGTTGGAAATGCTCGAGTTCCTCGATAGCGGTTTCGATCAACTCGGGAATGATCTCCTGCCGGTCCGGGTACTTGGCCACGAAACTCATCGCCATGGCCGAAGCCTTTCGCTCACAATCGGCGTGATCCTGGAGGAAGGCGTCAAAATCGGCCAGCACGGCGGCCAGCCAATCCGGAGAAGAAGCTACGGCAATATCCAGATTCAGTTTCATGACGTGCACATTTCGGCGGTAAAGGTAAGGAATCCGGGAAAACCCCGGCCTACCGAAATTTGTTTGTACTTTTGCAGTGGACGACATTCAGCACCGAATATGGAGATAAAACAAGAACAAGTACTGGCAGCCCTCGGTAAAGTGACCGACCCGAATACGGGGAAGGACCTGGTTTCGATGAACATGGTCGAGGACCTGCGCATAGAAGGACGGCAGGTCAACTTCACGGTGGTCCTGCCCACGCTTTCAGCCGACTACAAATCGGATCTGACCTTTGCCTGTATGGCCGCCGTTCAGGAGGTCTATGCCGACGCCGAGGTCAATATTCATTTGATGGCCCGGGCGCAAACGGCGCAGGAAGGCGAGCAAGCGCTACCACACGTCAAGAATATTATTGCGGTGGCCTCCGGCAAGGGAGGGGTGGGCAAATCCACCATTTCGACCAACCTGGCCCTGGGGCTGAAAGCGCTCGGCGCCAGGGTCGGTCTGATCGATGCCGACCTTTACGGGCCTTCCATTCCCACTATGCTGGGTCTGAACGGACAACGCCCGCAGATCCGAGAAGTGTACGGAAAACCCAAGATCGTACCCCTGCAGGCTTACGGCCTGCCGGTTATTTCGATGGGTTTTATCATCGAACCCGAACAGGCGGTCGTATTGAGAGGGCCGCGCCTGGCCGGTATCATCAAGCAGTTCTTCCACGATGTGCTGTGGGAGCCCCTGGATTACCTCGTGGTGGATCTGCCGCCCGGTACCGGCGACGTGCAGTTAACCCTGGTGCAGACGGTGCCCGTGACCGGCGCCATCATCGTGACCACGCCTCAGGAAGTGGCGATCGCCGACGCGGTCAAGGCAATGAATATGTTCCGCCTGCCTTCGGTCGATGTGCCGATCCTCGGGGTGGTGGAAAATATGTCGTGGTTCACTCCTCCGGAGTTGCCCGACAAGAAGTACTATTTGTTCGGTCAAGGGGGCGGCCGGAAGATGGCCGACATGAGCGGATCGACCCTGCTCGGCCAGATCCCGATCGTCGAGCAGATCCGCGAAGGAGGCGATAGCGGGAAGCCCAGTGTATTGGGCGACGAGCCGCTGACCAAGAACGCCTTCCTCGAGATCGCCCGCAACACCTTCAAGCAGGTAGCCGAACGCAATGAAAAACTCGCACCCACGAAAATGGTGCACACCAGTTAACCCGATAAACCTCGATTCCCATGCCGCAGCAGGATAAAGATAGTTTGCTTCTCAAGATCAACGAGGCGTTGGAAGACATCCGTCCGCACCTGGCGGTCGACGGTGGCGATGTCGAAGTACTCGACATTACCGACGACCTGACCGTGCGCATCAAGTGGTTGGGCAATTGCGTCAACTGCACGATGTCGACCATGACCATGAAAGCCGGCATCGAGCAGGCCATTAAGGGCAAGGTGCCCGAGATCAAAACCGTCGAAGCCGTCAACGGCTCACAGGTCTAATCGCCCGCCTCGCCTATGACCAGAGATTCCCTCGTGGAACAGATCCGGCAGAAACGCTCGTTTCTTTGCATCGGACTGGACACCGACCTGCGCAAGGTGCCGTCCTTCCTCCATAGCTACGCCGACCCCGTCTTCGAATTCAATCGCCGCATCATCGATGCGACGCGCGACCTATGCGTGGCCTACAAACCCAATATCGCTTTCTACGAGGCCCTTGGGGCTGCCGGCTGGCAATCGCTGGCCCGCACGATGGAATATCTCGGCGACGAGCATTTTACCATCGCGGATGCCAAACGGGGCGACATCGGCAATACCTCCAAGCTGTATGCCCGGGCCTTTTTCGAGCAAATGAACTTCGACGCCGTCACGGTGGCTCCGTACATGGGAGAGGACAGCGTGACGCCCTTCCTCGAATTTCCCGGAAAATGGGTGATCCTGCTGGCCCTGACCTCCAACCGGGGCAGCTCCGATTTTCAACTCTCGGAAGATCCCGCCGGGACGCCCCTGTTCGAACGGGTCATGCGACGCGCCTGCGAATGGGCCGGCCCCGACCGGCTAATGTTCGTCACCGGCGCTACTCATCCGGAACGAATGGCTCAGTTGCGGACGATCGCTCCCGACAATTTCTTTCTGGTGCCCGGAGTGGGGGCCCAGGGGGGCAGTTTGTCGGAAGTAGCCGAACATGGCCGCAATGCCGAAATCGGATTGTTG
Organism: Saprospiraceae bacterium; assembly: GCA_020436865.1. Taxonomy (GTDB): domain Bacteria; phylum Bacteroidota; class Bacteroidia; order Chitinophagales; family Saprospiraceae; genus JAGQXA01. The sequence continues at coordinate 2,530 of JAGQXA010000654.1, forward strand.
GTCAACTCTTCGCGGGGGATCATTTACGCGGGACAGGGAGAAGATTTTGCCGAAAAGGCCCGCGAGGCAGCCGGGGAGGTGCAGCGCGAAATGGCCGCCTATTTCACAGGGAAATAACCCGCAAATCCTTATTCTGCTGTAGGTGCCGGCGAATGATCCGGTTGGTTTCCGGATTGCCCGGATAGGTCTTCACGGCATCGTACCAGCTTTGCACCGAACCGTCGGATTCGCTCTCGTGCAAATAGCCGAAGCCCGTATAGCTCCCTTCTTCCACCCGGATGACCGCCCGTTCTCCGGATTCGCGTCCTTCGTCGAGGATCAGAAAACTACCGTCGAGCACGGTCGATAGCCGTTCGATGGCCTGCTGCACGCGCCCGTTGTAGGCTTCGGCGCTTTCCTTGCCGGCACATGCCCCCAGACATTGCTTGAGATGATAGGAAAAGCATGGCCCGCCCCCGGTCGGTTCCAGGTGGCAGCATTTCGGACAGAGCTCGAATTCGCGGACCATCGTCTGCAGGTGAGCGCGGGCATTGGCGATGCGCGGGTACTCGGAGACGAGGTTCAGGTTCTTACGATTCTTGGCCGTGCTGCGGGTCGCCTCTAGACAGAGATAACCGTCGGTGTTCTCATACCAATGGATCAGAAAGGGAAAGCTGCGCAGGCGTTGGGCCCGGTTGATGGCCGGGCGCAGGCGCTTGATCTCGTGCGATTCGAGCAGCAGGGCGATCAATTCGCTGCCCGTGAGCTCGTAACTGAGATCGTGCACGTGTTGTTGCAGCTTGTCGGCCTTTTGGGTCTTCTGCGCGAAGTGCTCGGCGACGCGCTTCTGGATATTCTTGCTCTTCCCGACGTAGATCACATCGCCCGCCTGGTTGTGAAAATAGTAGACGCCACAGTCGTCCGGGATCTCATGGATCCGTTCGATGCTGAGGCTGCGGGGAAGCAGGGCCTCGCGAATGCCCAGATTTACGATCTTGTGGATGGCCTCCTGACTCTCTTCGCTGCGGAGAATGCGCTCGAAGAGTTCGGTGGTGGCCAGGGTATCGGCCATTGCCCGGTGTCGGTCGCTGACCTGGATGCCGAAGTGCCGGATCAGGTTTTCGAGGCTGTAGGAGGGTAGTCCGGGGAAAGTCTTGCGGCTCAGGCGCACCGTGCAGAGCGTCTTGCGGCTATAGGTGTACCCCAGCCGCCTGAATTCCTCCCGGAGGAAGCTGTAGTCG
>JAGQXA010000655.1 GCA_020436865.1 Saprospiraceae bacterium
AGTTTGCAGGCAGTTATCTATGTCGAACCCAGCCGCATGGTGCGTACCATCGTCGGGCTGGTGTTGGTTCCGGTTTCCCTCGGCATGTTCTTCAACCATCGTTTCCCGGCGCTGACCCGGCGGCTGGAGCGACCGGTGCGGTATCTTTCGATCGCGATCTTCCTCGGTTTTGTGGTGTTCGCCGTGCTCGGCAATCTCGAGAACATCCGCAACTACCTGTACCTGGTGTTTGTATTGGTCTTGTTGCACAACGGCCTCTCCCTGCTTACAGGTTACGGCTTTGCCCGCCTGACCGGGTTGCCCGAAAACGACGCCCGGGCCGTTTCCATTGAAACGGGTATTCAGAATTCGGGACTGGGGCTCATCCTGGTGTTCAACTTTTTCGACGGACTGGGGGGCATGGCGCTCATCCTGGCCTGGTGGGGCGTGTGGCACCTCATATCGGGATTTGCCCTGGCCAGTTGGTGGCGTCGGCGGCCGGCCCCGGCGGTCGGCTATTGAGCACTTTTCTTTTTTCACCCGCCTCCTCCTCAGAATCCGCCGGGAATTTCCTAACTTCATAGGGCAATCTTTCCAGAAAATCACAGCCGTATGAAGCAGGTTTACACAAGTCTGCTGTTCTTATTTTGCTCGTGCTTCGTTACGCTCGAAGCCATGGATCACAAGGGATTTGTCGTCACCCACGACGGCAAAGAGATCAGCGGACGCATTACCAACATCTATTACTCCGACTGGCGGTCGGAGGTTACTTTCGTCAACGAAATGGGCCGCAGCTACCAGTACCACCCGGCCACCATCAAGGGGTTCGTCTACGAACACCGGGGCGAACAGGTACGCTATGTGAGCAAAGTGCATCGGGGCCGCTGGCTCTTCATGCGCGTGCTGTACGTGGGCGAACAGGTGGTCCTGTACCGCAGTCCGGAGCGCAAGCGCCAGATGGTCAGGCAGATCTCCGGTTATTCCGAGATGGACCTCCTCTCTCATGAGTATTGGGTAGAGATGCCGCGCAAGCGGCCCTTCCAGATCTACCCGCTGACCTACAAGAAGACCCTGCGTCAGAAATTCTCGCGGCATCCCGAGCTGGTCGCCAAGCTGGGTTCGCCGGGCTATCGCTATCGCGATATGGCCGAGATCATCCGTGAATACGATGAGTTGCAGAAGTCGAACCGGTCCAGTCTTTAGAAATCCTTGGGTCCTTGGGTCCCTGGATCCTTGGGTGGACGGAGGAAGGCGATGTTTCGTTTCAGCCCGCCGTACTTCGTGCGTTTGACCGCCGATTCCTTGAAGACCTTGCGGAATACCTCTTCGGTGAGTTCTTCCCAATCGCGGCGGGTGAATTGCAGCAGGTCTGGATGAGGTTCGAAGGCCGGTTCGCGATGGGGTTCGGAAAAGCGGTTCCAGGGGCACACTTCCTGGCAGATGTCGCAGCCGAACATCCAGTCCTCCATCTTCCCGCGAAACTCTTCGGGGATGGCTTCTTTCAATTCGATGGTCAGATAGGAGATGCACTTACTGCCGTCGAGCAGGTATCCTTGCGGAGAGATGGCGTCGGTCGGGCAGGCGTCGATGCAGCGGGTGCAGGTACCGCAGTAATCTTTCATCGGGCCGTCGGGGCGCAGTTCGAGGTCGATGATGAGTTCGGCCAGGAAAAAATACGAGCCGGCGCGCGGGTGGATCAGTAAGGTGTTCTTTCCGACCCAGCCGATGCCGCTGCGCTTGGCCCAGTCGCGTTCGAGCACCGGAGCGCTGTCGACAAAACAACGTCCGTCGATCTCGCCGATCTCGTCGCGGAGGTGGGCCAGCAGGTCTTTCAACTTGCGCTTGAGCACGAAGTGGTAGTCTTTGCCGTAGGCATAGCGGGCTAATTTGGGCGC
>JAGQXA010000107.1 GCA_020436865.1 Saprospiraceae bacterium
AGGCCTGGATCGAAAGGCGGTGTAGCGTCGGGGCCCGGTTGAGCAGTACGGGGTGCCCCTTCAGGATATTTTCGAGGATCTCCCAGATGACGGGGTCCTTGCGATCGACGAGTTTCTTGGCCGATTTGACCGTCTTCACGATGCCGCGCTCGATGAGTTTGCGGATGATGAAGGGTTTGAACAGCTCGGAGGCCATCCCCTTGGGCAAGCCGCACTCGTGCAGCTTGAGGGTCGGGCCCACCACGATCACCGAACGACCGGAGTAGTCGACGCGCTTACCGAGCAGGTTCTGGCGGAAACGCCCCTGCTTGCCCTTGAGGATATCGCTGAGCGATTTGAGGGCCCGTCCGCCTTCGGCCTTGACGGCGTTCGACTTCCGGGAGTTATCGAAGAGCGAGTCGACGGCCTCCTGCAGCATGCGCTTTTCGTTGCGCAGGATCACTTCCGGCGCTTTGATCTCGAGCAGGCGCTTGAGGCGGTTGTTCCGGATGATCACGCGGCGATACAGGTCGTTGAGGTCGGAGCTGGCGAAGCGGCCGCCATCGAGCGGCACAAGCGGGCGCAGTTCCGGCGGCACGACCGGTAGGTACTGGATGACCGACCATTCCGGGCGGTTCTCGATGCGCGACAAGCCTTCGCGGAAGGCTTCCACTACGCGCAGGCGCTTCAGGGCTTCCGACTTGCGCTGCTGGCTGGTTTCGTTGGCTGCCTGGTGGCGCAGGTCGTACGACAATTGGTCGAGGTCGAGGCGCATCAGCAGTTCGCGGATGGCGTCGGCGCCCATCTTGGCGATGAACTTGTTGGCGTCTTCGTCGTCGAGCACCTGATTCTCGGCGGGCAGTGAATCCAGGATCTCCAGGTATTCCTCTTCGGTCAGCAGGTCCATTTTGGCCACGCCGTCGTCGGATTTGATCCCGGGCTGGATCACCACATAGCGTTCGTAGTAGACGATGCTCTCCAGCTTCTTGGAGGAGAGCCCGAGCATGTAACCGATCTTGTTGGGCAGCGATTTGAAGAACCAGATGTGCACGACCGGCACGACCAGTTTGATGTGGCCCATGCGCTCGCGCCGCACCTTCTTCTCCGTCACTTCTACCCCGCAGCGATCGCACACGATGCCTTTGTAGCGGATCCGCTTGTATTTTCCGCAATAGCATTCGTAGTCCTTGACCGGCCCGAAGATCCGCTCACAGAACAGACCATCGCGTTCCGGCTTGTAGGAGCGGTAGTTGATGGTTTCGGGCTTGAGCACTTCCCCATACGACCGCTCGAGGATCTCGTCGGGGGAGGACAAGCTGATGGTGATGCTATCGAAGGTTTGCTTTTGAACCTGAATTTTCTTCTTGAAAGACATAAGAAGACCGGTATTTAGATAGGGGCGGACCGCGATCCGCCCGCTGGGTTAATCAAATTTCACATCCAGGGCGAGGCCACGCAACTCGTGCACCAGTACGTTGAACGATTCCGGGATATTGGGCTCCGGCAGCACATCGCCTTTGACGATGGCTTCGTAGGCTTTGGCCCGACCGTTGATGTCGTCCGACTTGATGGTCAGCAGTTCCTGCAAGATGTTGGAGGCGCCGAAGGCTTCCAGGGCCCACACCTCCATCTCGCCGAAGCGCTGGCCGCCGAACTGCGCCTTACCGCCCAGCGGCTGCTGGGTAATGAGCGAGTACGGCCCGATGGAGCGGGCGTGCATCTTGTCGTCGACCATGTGCGAGAGCTTGAGCATGTAGATCACCCCGACCGTGGCCTGCTGGTGGAAACGGTCGCCCGTTTCGCCGTCGTGCAGGTAGGTTTGGCCGAGGGTCGGCAAGCCGGCGTCTTCGATGTAGTTCTCGATCTCGTCGGCCTTGGCGCCGTCGAAGATGGGGGTAAAGAACTTCATACCCATCTTTTCGCCGGCCCAGCCCAATACGGTTTCGAAGATCTGGCCGAGGTTCATACGCGAGGGTACGCCCAGCGGGTTGAGCACGATATCGACCGGGGTGCCGTCTTCGAGGAAGGGCATGTCTTCGATCCGCACGATGCGGGAAACGATACCCTTGTTGCCGTGGCGGCCGGCCAGCTTATCGCCCACTTTCAGCTTGCGCTTCTTGGCCATGTAGACCTTGGCCAGCTTGAGCACGCCGGCGGGCAGTTCGTCGCCGATGCTGATGTTGAATTTCTCGCGCTTGTAGCGGCCGACCTCTTCGTTGACCTTGATGCTGTAGTTGTGCAGCAAGCGGGCCACGAGGTCGTTGGCATGGGCATCGTCCGTCCAGTTGCTGTAGTCGATCGTGGCGTATTCCAGGTCGCGCAGGATGGCCTGACCGAACTTGGTTCCTTTCGGGATGAGCACTTCGTTGTAGATGCTCTTCACGCCCTGGGAGGTCCTGTTCTTGAGCAGGACCAGCAGCTTGTCGACCAGGATGGTGCGCAGTTCATTAACCGCGATCGCGTGCTGATCGTCGAGTTTGGTGATCAGGTCCTTCTCCTGGGCCTTTTGCGTTTTATCCTTCTTCGCGCGGGCGAACAGCTGCTTGTCGATGATGACGCCCGTGGTCGAGGGCGGCGCTTTCAGCGAGGCGTCTTTGACGTCGCCCGCCTTGTCGCCGAAGATGGCCCGGAGCAGTTTTTCTTCCGGGGTCGGATCGCTTTCCCCTTTCGGGGTGATCTTGCCGATGAGGATATCGCCTTCCTTGACCCAGGCGCCGATGCGGATGATGCCGTTTTCGTCGAGGTCTTTGGTGGCGTCTTCACTGACGTTGGGGATATCGTTGGTCAGTTCCTCTTCGCCCAGCTTCGTATCGCGCACGTCGAGTTCGAAGTGTTCGATGTGGATCGAGGTGAAGATATCTTCCCGCACAACGCGTTCGGAGAGCACGATGGCGTCTTCGAAGTTGTACCCTTTCCACGGCATGAAGGCTACCTTGAGGTTTTGCCCGAGCGCCAGTTCGCCCTGGTCGGTTGCGTAGCCGTCGCACAGGATATCGCCTTTCACTACCCGCTGCCCCCGCTTGACGATGGGCTTGAGGTTGATGCAGGTACCCTGGTTGGTCCGGCGGAATTTGACCAGTTCGTAGGTCTTGCGGTTATCTTCGAAGGAGATCAGTTGATCTTCCTCCGTGCGGTCGTAGCGGATGACGATCTCGGTGGCGTCGACGAATTCGACTACGCCGTCGCCTTCCGCATTGATCAGCATGCGGCTGTCGCGGGCCACTTTCGGTTCGATCCCGGTGCCGACGATCGGGGCTTTGGGCCGGATCAGCGGCACGGCCTGCCGTTGCATGTTCGAGCCCATCAGAGCGCGGTTGGCGTCGTCGTTTTCCAGGAAGGGAATGAGCGAGGCCGACACCCCTACGATCTGGTTCGGAGCTACGTCCATGTACTCGATCTCGTCCGGCTGAAGCACGGGGAAATCGCCATGTTCGCGGCACTTGATGCGATCGGAGAGGAAGGCGCCTTTTTCGTCGATCGGGGCGTTGGCCTGGGCGATCTTCATAAAGTCTTCCCCTTCTGCCGAGAGGTATTCGGCCTGGTTCTTGACGTCGACCTTGCCGTTGTTGACGCGGCGGTAGGGCGTTTCGAGGAAGCCCATCTTATTGACCTTGGCGTGCACGCAGAGGGTCGAGATCAGACCGATGTTCGGACCTTCCGGGGTTTCGATGGTACAGAGGCGGCCGTAGTGCGAATAGTGTACGTCGCGCACCTCGAAGCCGGCGCGTTCGCGCGACAGACCGCCCGGGCCGAGGGCCGAGATCCGCCGCTTGTGGGTGATCTCCGAGAGCGGGTTGGTCTGGTCGAGGAACTGCGAGAGCTGGCTCGTTCCGAAGAAGGAGTTGATGACGGACGAGAGCGTCCGGGCGTTGATCAGGTCGATCGGCGTGAACACTTCGTTGTCGCGCACGTTCATCCGTTCGCGGATGGTGCGGGCCATCCGGGCCAGGCCTACGCCGAACTGGGCGTAGAGCTGTTCGCCCACGGTACGCACCCGGCGGTTGCTCAGGTGGTCGATATCGTCGATCTCGGCGCGTTGGTTCATGAGGCGGACCAGGTAGCGCACGATGGCGATGATGTCTTCCTTGGTGAGCACCAGGGTTTCGTCGGAGATGCTCAGGTCGAGCTTGCGGTTGATCTTATAGCGGCCCACTTCTCCGAGGTTGTAACGCTTGTCGGAGAAGAACAGCTTATCGATGATGCCGCGCGCCGTTTCATCGTCGGGCGGATCGGTGCCGCGCAATTGGCGGTAGATATAGTTGACGGCCTCCATTTCCGAGCTGGAGGGGTCTTTTTGCAGGGTATTGTAGATGATCGAGTAGTCTTCCTCGATGTCGTCCTTTTGCAGGATGACGTGGCTGGTATCGGCTTCGAGGATGAGTTCGATATTGTCTTCGTCGAGGATGACGTCGCGTTCGAGGATGATCTCGTTGCGCTCGATGGTCACCACTTCGCCCGTATCTTCGTCGACGAAATCTTCCGTCCAGCTACGCAGCACGCGGGCGGCCAGTTTGCGGCCGACGGCCTTTTCGAGCGACTTGCGGTCGGCTTTCACCTCGTCGGCCAGGTCGAAGATATCGAGGATGGCCTTATCCGTATCGTAGCCGATGGCGCGCAGCAGGGTGGTCACCGGGAATTTCTTCTTCCGGTCGATGTAGGCGTACATCACGTTGTTGATGTCGGTAGCGAACTCCATCCAGGCCCCTTTGAAGGGGATGACGCGGGCCGAGTAGATCTTGGTGCCGTTGGGGTGGAAGCTCTGGCCGAAGAACACCCCGGGCGAGCGGTGCAGCTGGGAGACGATGACCCGTTCGGCGCCATTGATGACGAAGGTGCCTTTGGGCGTCATGTAGGGAATGTTGCCCAGGAAGACATCCTGCACGATCGTCTCGAAGTCGACGTGTTCTTCGTCGTTGCACGAGAGCCGCAGCTTGGCCTTCAGCGGCACGCTATAGGTCAATCCGCGCTGCATACATTCGTCGATGGTATAGCGCGGCGGGTCGATGAAGTAGTCGAGGAACTCCAGGACGAAGATGTTGCGGGCATCCGTGATGGGGAAGTTCTCCTGAAATACCTTGTACAGTCCTTCGTTGACCCGGTTTTCGGGGGTGGTTTCCAGTTGGAAGAACTCCTGGAAGGACTTGAGTTGGATCTCGAGGAGATCGGGGTATTCAGAGGAAAGCTTGATCTTGCCGAAGTTGACGCGTCCGTTCTCGACGCTGGTTGCAATGCCGTTTGCTGCCATGTGCAATTACTTGAGGTTAGATATATGTAGAGTCGACGGGCAAAACGCCTAAACGCAAAAAATTCCAAGCTACAGCACGGCCATCTCTTTCGTAATGGCAACCGAGGCTGTTAGTGCCGGAAAGAGAGGACGATTCGGACTGTAAGTTGAAATGTTTTGCAAGGCAAAAGTGAGTACCGAAATTTGCAATGGAAATGATTCGACAGCGCGCCCGTACTATAAAAATAACACTAAATTTCCGTTCCCGTAAAATTGAAGCAGTAAATAATACAACTGCTTCTCTGAAAAGGTTTCGAAAAGCCGTCATTTTTATACGACAATAGGCTTAGCAGGATGTGACCATCCCGCTAAGCCCCAGTGTCGTAATTTCGTTATGGATTCGGAATCGATTCCTGCAGCATATCGAAAAATGGCGACCCGGTCGGTGAAATTATGCTTACTTCAGTTCGACCTGAGCACCGGCTCCTTCGAGAGCAGCCTTGAGCTTTTCAGCCTCGTCTTTGCCGACACCTTCCTTCACTGCGGTCGGAGCGCCGTCGACGAGTTCTTTAGCTTCTTTCAGACCGAGGCCGAGCAGGTTTTTCACCTCTTTGACCACAGCCAGTTTAGCAGCGCCGGCGGAGTTCAGGAAAACCGTGAATTCCGATTTTTCGGCAGCGCCACCTTCGTCGCCTCCACCTGCGGCCGGGCCGGCGGCAGCTACTGCTACGGCAGCAGCGGCGGGTTCGATGCCGTGCTCTTCCTTCAGGATGGTTGCCAGTTCGTTCACTTCCTTGATCGAGAGGTTAACCAACTGTTCTGCGAGTTCTTTCAAATCAGCCATGTTAAATGGATTTTTAGCTTTTTACCAATAATGTTTCGAAACATTTATGGTGCGTGAAACTTGGAAGCCTTAGTTAATAAATGTGGAGCCTAGCCACGCTCTTCGAGCGCTTTGAGCAGCCCCATGATCTTCTGCTCACCGCTGAGCAGTTGGCCGAGCACCGTACGGGCCGGCGATTGAAGCAAGCCGATGACGTCGCCCAGAAGTTCTTCTTTCGACTTCAGGGTAGCCAGGGCGTCGATCTGGTCGTCGCCGATATACACGGCCGTGTCGATGTAGGCCGCCTTGAGCATCGGCTTCTCGCTTTTCTTGCGAAAATCCTTGATCACTTTAGCCGGCGCGTTGGCTACTTCGGTAAAGAGGATAGCGGTAGGGCCTTTGAGGGCGTCCCACAGCTTGTCGTATCCCTTATCTTCGGGGGCAGCTTCGAGGGCCTTTTGGGCGAGCGTGTTCTTGACCACGCGCATTTCGATACCCTTTTCGAACAGCATGCCCCGCAGCTTAGTGACTTGTTCGACCGTCAGCGTAGAGGAGTCGGTCAGATAGAAGAAAGGAGAATTCTCGAACTTCACCTTCAGCTCCTCGATCATTGCCGCTTTTTCATCTCTGGTCATGATCCATGCATTGAGATTGCCTGAATTCAGGCAAGGGTTAACGAATAATTTTTGCATCCACCTTGATGCCCGGGCTCATCGTGCTGGCCACGGTGATGGACTTCATGTAGATTCCCTTCGCCGACGCGGGCTTCATGCGCTGCAGCGTCGTGAGCAGTTCCATGGCGTTCTGAGCCAGTTTTTCTGCCGAGAAGGAGATCCGACCGATGGAGGAGTGAATGATGCCGTACTTGTCGACGCGGAAGGAGATCTTCCCCCCCTTAACGTCCTGGATGGCGGCGCCGACGTCCATGGTCACCGTACCCGTTTTGGGGTTCGGCATGAGACCGCGCGGACCGAGGATCCGGCCGATGCGGCCGACCTGGGCCATGACCTGAGGCATGGCGACGCAGACGTCGAAGTCGGTCCAACCGCCTTGTACCTTGTTGATGAATTCGTCGAGGCCGACGAAATCGGCGCCGGCGTCTTTAGCTTCTTGTTCCTTGTCGGGAGTGACGAGGGCGAGTACGCGCTTGGTCTTACCGGTGCCGTTGGGCAAGGTGACCGTACCCCGCAGGGCCTGGTCGGCCTTCCGCGGGTCGACGCCCAGGCGGACGTGCACGTCGACCGAAGCGTCGAATTTGGTGAGGTTGACCTCTTTCACGAGGGCCATTGCCTCTTCGAGCGTATAGAGCCGCTCATTGTCCACTTTCTGGTTGGCGGCTTTGCGCTTCTTGGATAGTGTTGCCATTATTCAAATCAATTTTGAGGTGATTGCGTTTCGCTAACGCTTGCGTAGCGAAACTCCCTGCTTAGATCCGATAGTAAGAATATTCCAAAAACCACTTAAATTTCTTACACGTCAGGCATCCGTGGAAGCTTCGCCTCCCCAGGGGGGCGTACCTTCTACCACGATACCCATCGAACGGGCCGTACCGGCAACCATCCGCATTCCCGACTCGACTGTGAAGCAGTTGAGGTCGGCCATTTTGTTTTCGGCGATCGCGCGCACCTGATCCCAGGATACGGTACCTACCTTCTTGCGGTTGGATTCGGCGGATCCGGACTTGATCTTTGCAGCTTCCAAAAGTTGCACGGCTGCGGGCGGAGTCTTGATGACGAAGTCGAACGACTTGTCTTTGTAGACCGAGATCACCACCGGCAACAACTTACCTGGCTGTTCCTGCGTAGCGGCATTAAAGCGCTTGCAGAATTCCATGATGTTGACCCCTTTGGCGCCCAATGCCGGGCCCACCGGAGGAGCCGGGTTGGCCTGCCCACCGCGAACTTGCAGTTTTACAAAAGTTTCAATTTCCTTTGCCATCGTTTTGAATGGTTTACAGCGTATATAGCGCTAGGGCCTGAGGGAAGCGAGATTCCGGCGAGCCGGACACAGGCCTTGACACGATTCAATGGATCGCAACCGTTTTACGATTGCTTTTCTACTTGCATGAAATTCAGTTCCACTTCCGTACCCCGGCCGAAGATCTTGACGATGACCTTCAGCTTCTTCTTCTCTTCGTTCACCTCCTGAATGTCGCCGACGAACTCGTTGAAGGGGCCGTCGATGATCTTGACCGTTTCGCCGACGATGAAAGGCTCCAGCATGGTCTCGCCGGCGTCTTGCGATTCGTCGACCTTACCCAGCAGGCGGTTGGCCTCCCACTGCTGCATCGGAATGGGATTGGCCTGCCCGAGGAAGTGAATGACGTTGGGGAGGTTATTGATCGTTTGCACTACCTCGCCGGTCAGCTTGGTCGGAATGGCTTCGATCAGCAGATATCCGGGCAAGATGTTCCGTTCGGAAATGACCTTCTTGCCATTGCGGATCTTGTATACTTTTTCCGTGGGTACCAGCACCTGGGTGATAAAGTCTCCCCATTGAGAACGCTGTATCTCGAGCTCGATGCGCTCTTTGATCTTGCGTTCCTTGCCACTGATAACTCGAAGAGAGTACCATTTCTTATCGTCCGTCTGCTTCTTTTCTTCCGACATCCGCGGGTACTGCTTTAGCTTTACTTTAGAGGTTGTAGATGAAGTTCAGGGAACTCTTGGACACCAGGTCCATCAGAAAAATGATCATGGCCAGGATCAGCGAAGCAACCAGCACTACGACAGTGCTGCTCTGCAGGTTCGACCAGGTCGGCCAAGTCACTTTGTGGAGCAACTCATTGTAGCTCTCCAGGATGTACAACTTCAATTTTTCCATGCGCTGCAATTGTCGAACCGGTAGCGCCGGTCCGTGTATTTGCACGGGCAGGAGGACTTGAACCCCCAGCCTGCGGTTTTGGAGACCGCCGCTCTACCAGTTGAGCTATGCCCGTAAAACGAGTGTGAGAGTGAGTTTGAGTTGTGAGTGTGAGAGCTCTCGACGCTCACACTCCAAGCTCACGCTCACTCTCATTTGTATTATTTCAGGATCTCGGTAACCTGACCGGCGCCTACGGTACGGCCACCTTCGCGGATAGCGAAGCGCAGACCTTTTTCCATAGCGATCGGGTTGATCAGTTTCACCGTGAGCGAAACGTTGTCGCCCGGCATCACCATCTCTACGCCGTCGGGCAGCACACAGTCGCCCGTTACGTCGGTGGTGCGGAAGTAGAACTGCGGGCGGTAACCGTTGAAGAAGGGCGTGTGACGGCCACCTTCTTCCTTGCTCAGCACGTACACCTCACACTTGAATTCGGTGTGCGGCTTAACCGAGCCCGGCTTGCAGATCACCATGCCCCGCTTGATAGCGTCTTTGTCGATACCGCGCAGAAGCAGACCGGCGTTGTCGCCGGCTTCGCCGCGATCGAGCAGCTTGCGGAACATTTCCACGCCGGTTACGGTCGAGGTCATCGGCTTTTCGCCTTCTTTCATCATACCTACGATCTCGACGGGGTCGCCCACCTTGATCACACCGCGCTCGATACGACCGGTAGCTACCGTACCACGACCGGAGATCGAGAATACGTCTTCGACCGGCATCAGGAAGTCTTTGTCGACCTCGCGAACCGGCTCGGGAATTTCGTTGTCGACTGCGTTCATCAGATCTTTGATCTTCTGAACGGCATCGGCGTCGCCTTCCAGCGCTTTCAGGGCCGAACCCTGGATCACGGAGGAGTTGTCGCCGTCGAATTCGTATGCATCCAACAGCTCGCGAACTTCCAGTTCGACCAGTTCCAGCATCTCTTCGTCGTCGACGAGGTCACACTTGTTCATGAAAACCACGATCTTGGGCACACCTACCTGGCGAGCCAGAAGGATGTGTTCGCGGGTTTGGGGCATCGGGCCGTCGGTAGCGGCTACTACGAGGATCGCACCGTCCATCTGAGCGGCGCCCGTTACCATGTTCTTTACATAGTCGGCGTGACCCGGGCAGTCCACGTGCGCGTAGTGACGGTTCTCCGTCTGGTATTCTACGTGAGCCGTGTTGATGGTAATACCACGCTCTTTTTCTTCCGGAGCGGCATCGATCGAATCGTAGTCTTTTTTCTCCGCAAGTCCGGCTTCTGCCAGAACATAGGTAATTGCCGCGGTAAGGGTCGTCTTACCGTGGTCTACGTGACCGATCGTCCCGATATTGACGTGTGGTTTTGTTCTCTGGAAAGTCTCCTTAGCCATCGGAAAAGTTTTTTATAACAATTTAAGTGTGGTTAATGAAATGAACTTCTGCCATTCCTTTTGAGCCAATGAAGGGATTTGAACCCCCGACCCCTTCCTTACCATGGAAGTGCTCTACCCCTGAGCTACATTGGCTGATGCGACCTCCGGCCGCAAATGGAGCGGGCGACGAGACTCGAACCCGCGACCCTCAGCTTGGAAGGCTGATGCTCTACCAACTGAGCTACGCCCGCTTAATTAGTTTGAGTGTGGGTTTGAGTGTGAGTTTGGAGATTTCTTCTCAAACTCACACTCAAACCCACACTCAAACTCCTTTCGTGGGGGTGATAGGATTCGAACCTATTCAGACAGAGTCACCAGATTTACAGTCTGGCCCGGCTCTCCAACTCCGGCGCACCCCCGGTCTATACTGTCAAAACACTTGCTGCGAAAACGCCCTTTCGAGTTCGAGCCGATGGAGGGACTCGAACCCCCGACCAGCTGATTACAAATCAGCTGCTCTACCAACTGAGCTACATCGGCTTAGTCGAGACATCGCAAAACCGAACCCCTTTCACAGGGGCTATCTCATTCAAAATCAGCTGCAATAGCAGCGCTTATCAGGCCATTTTCCCGTAAGCGGTTGCAAAGATAGCACATTCCAGAAAAAAAGAAAGATTAAACGCCATCTTTTTGCCGAACTTTTTTCAGCGGACACGCAAAGATAGAGCTTGCCCCGATTTATTCAAAAAAGGACACGCTAAAAACCAATAAATCACAGGAAAAGTTTCCGAGAATTCCCGGCCGGGAGCGGGCGCCCCCGGCCGGGATGCAGGCAGGAAGGATCAAGGGCGCATGCGCTCCTTGTAGCGCTTCAATTGGCGCTTCAGATTGTCGGCCACCATCTCGATCGAAGCTTCGAAGGTCTTGTTGGTTTCCTTGGCGATCAGGATCTCTCCGGGCACGTGCACGCGCACTTCGGCGATCTTGTCCTTGATCTGTCCGGAATTCTCCAATTTCAGGGTGACATCCGTTTCGATGATGCGGTCGTAAAAGGTGTCGAGTTTGCTCAACTTCTTTTCAATAAAATCGATCAGTTTCTGATCGGCTTTGAATTGAACAGCTTCCGTGTGGATCTTCATATCTTACTGGGTTAGTGAACATTATCGATCTTCCTTGCGGCGGGCTTTCGGATGGGCCCGCTCGTAAACGGCTTTGAGCCGTTCGACGGAATTGTGGGTGTATACTTGCGTCGCGGCCAGACTGGCGTGCCCCAGGAGTTCCTTGATGGCGTTGAGGTCGGCGCCGTGCTCGGCCAAATGCGTGGCAAACGAGTGGCGCAACACGTGCGGACTGCGCTTTTCCAGGCTCGTCACCTGTCCGAGATACTTGCGCACCAGATTGTAGACGAATTTCGGGTACAGGGGCCGCCCCTTCCCGGTGAGCAGCAACTCGGGCACGCCGCCCTCGCCAAACTCCCCGTCGCGCGCCGCGAGGTACGCCTCGACCAGGGGCCGCAAGGCCGGCAGCAATGGCAGGAGTCGCTCTTTATTGCCCTTGCCAAGTACGCGCAACCGCATGGCTCGCAGATCGAGGTCGCCCACGCGCAACCCGATCAGTTCGGCCCGCCTCAGCCCGGCCCCGTACAAGAGCTCCAGCGCCAGGCGGTCGCGCAACCCGGAAAAGTCGTCGGCAAACCACTCCGGGCGCAGCAGGCGGTCCATCGCGTCCTCGCGCACGTACACGGGGAGGCGCTTGCCCGTTTTGGGTGCCAGAACCTTCAGCATGGGGTTGCGGTCCAGATGACCGCGCTTCTGCAAAAAGCGGAAATAAGACTGCAGGCAGGACAATTTGCGGTTGATCGTGCGGGGCGTTCGGCCCGCCTGCAATAAGTGTACGACCCACGACCGGATGTGCGGATGTCCGACCTGTTCATCGTTCCGAATCCCGTAGGTTTCATCCAGGAAACTTGCAAATTGCTCCAGATCTGTCTGGTAGGCTTGCACGGTATGGGTGGAGAAGCGACGCTCGTAGGCCAAATATTGCAGGAAAAGACCTTGCTTCATACCTGGTTCTTATGGCAGTTTGCTGACAGTGCTCGTCGCCTTGCCCGCTCCGGGGTCGGCGCTTACTGCCAATCCAATATACGAATTCGGCCAATAAAAGGCAACAGGAAGGGAAGGGAAAGAAGAGGGTAGTTTTTGCCGAAAGAAAAGCGCGGTTAGGCGCCGGTCCGAAAACCGGCGACTAACCCTGCTCTCCGTACGTCTTCTGCTTGTAGACGGCTTTTTGGATCTCGCCTCTACGCTTAATGGACGGCTTTACAAAGTGCTTGCGGCTGCGCAACTCCTTCATGATGCCGGCCCGGTCGAACTTGCGCTTGTACTTCTTCAGCGCTCTTTCGATGGATTCGTTATCCTTAACATCGATGATCAGCATAAACGACCAAATTTGAGTTTTTGCCAAAAGAATCGCAAATATAGCCCATTCTGTGTAAAGTTGAAAGCCCTCCAAAAAGGTTTGCAGTAATTTCTCAACTTTCTCTATCTTCCCTCTGGAATTCCAGACTATGCAGCGCGAAAAAAAAGGCAAGAACTTCATCCGACGGCCGGCCTATCCGGGTGGCACGCAGGCCATGCGGCAATTCGTCCGCCAACAGCTGCGCTACCCGCCCGAAGCCCTGGCCGAGCGGATCGAGGGCACTGTGCAGGTGTCGTACACCATCGATTACCGGGGGCGGGTCGTGGAAACCCGGGTGATCACGGGACTAGGCTACGGTTGCGACGAAGAAGCCGAGCGCATCGTGCGCCTGCTTCGCTTCGATGTACCGAAAAACCGCAAACTGCGGGTGCGCTTTCACAAGAAGATCCACATCCACTTCCGGTTGCCCCGTGCCAAGCGGCCCGACCCCCCGCAGATCCAATATCAGTACCAAAGCTCTACTTCCCAGGCCTACAATTACACGCTCAGTTGGTCGTCGACCTCCGAAGAGGAGTAAAGGTTCATTGATCTTCCTCCTCGCGGACCCGGGCGCGTTCCTCGCTCTGCACAACCAACTCGTTGTGTTTGGCGAAAAGCAATTTCAGGTCGTCTTCCTTTTTCCACCCGACGTGGTTATCCCGGGCATACTCGTTGACTGCATTGCGCTTGCGCCGCAGGGCTTCCAGCACCCCGCTGCGGGTACGCTTGAGCTTCTCGGCCTGCTTGCCCGCCAACTGGTAGTAGTATTCTTCGTGGATCACGATCTCCACATTGTCGCTGGTGCTGCCGAGCACAGGGTGGTAGTCGGTCTTGCGCGTAGTCGGCGAATAGCGCTTCAGCAGAGAGGCTTCTCCTTCGACCA
>JAGQXA010000656.1 GCA_020436865.1 Saprospiraceae bacterium
CCATTCGACTCCGAAGTTGGTCGAGGGCACCCTCCTGGCGCCTCTTTCTTCCCATTCGGCCGACTCGACCTGAAGAGATGAGTTCGCCAACCACGGGTGGTTGGTCAGTGCATCTTGCCGGACCTTCGCCATCGACAGGGGCATCTGCGCCTGCAATCCAACTGCCGCCAGTAGCAGTACGATCGTCGCAGCCGGACCGGCCATCGGCAAATCGGGACGTTTCAGGTTGCGGTTCACCAGCCAGTACAAGACCGGAAGCACAATGAGCGTCAGCAAAGTGGCTGTGATCAAACCGCCGATCACTACAGTAGCCAGCGGCTTTTGCACTTCGGCCCCATTAGTGCTCGACAGCGCCATAGGCAGGAAGCCCAGTGCGGCTACGGTAGCCGTCATGATCACCGGCCGTAAGCGGGTCAAGCCTCCGTCGAGTACGACCTCGCGGATGTCGGTGTAGCCCTCCTCATACCGCATGCGGTTGAAGTGGCTGATCAGCACGATCCCATTCAACACAGCCACCCCGAACAAGGCAATAAAGCCGACCCCGGCCGAAATGCTAAAGGGCATTCCCCGAAGCCAGAGAGCCAAAATGCCCCCGATCGCCGAAAGTGGTACGGCGGAGAAGATCATCAGCGCGTACTTCAATTTTCCGAAGGTGAAATAAAGTAACAAGAAGATCAGGGCCAACGCAACCGGTACGGCTACCACGAGTCGCTTTCGCGCGGCTTCGAGATTCTCGAACTGGCCGCCATACTTGATCGAATATCCGGCCGGCAGAGCCAGCGACTGATCCAGGGTGCTGCGAATCTCCGTCACCAGACTGGCCACATCGCGTTCGCGCACGTTGATGCCAATGCTGATCCGACGGCGGGCATCTTCCCGGGAGATCTGCATGGGCCCCTCGGAAAATACCGTTTGAGCCACTTCCGACAGCGGGATGGACCGGCCGTTCGACAGGCGAACAAACAGATTCGACAGGTCGAGTTCTTGCCGGGAAGAACGCTGAAGGCGCAAGACCAGATCGAATTTGCGTTCGTTCTCGAAGATCACGCCGGCCTTTTCGCCGGCATAAGCAGCCCGAACGATCTGATTCAGCGTTTCGATATCCAGCCCGTACTGGGCCAGCTTCTGCCGATCGAAGCGCACGATCAACTGCGGCAGCCCCTCCGTCTGTTCGACCTTGACGTCGCCCGCCCCTTCGACCTGCCGGATCAGCCGGGCCGCATCCTCGGCCAGATCGTGCAACAAGGCAGGATCCTCTCCGAAGATCTTGACGGCGATATCGGTTTTGGCTCCGGTCATCAACTCGTTGAAGCGCAATTGGATGGGCTGAGTGAACTCGAAAGAGGCCCCGACGATCACTTCCAGCTTCTCTTTCATCTTGGCAATCAGTTCCTCCCGGCTGGAAGCGCTCGTCCATTCCCCTTTCTCTTTCAAGACGATCATGATATCGGCATCCTCTACCGCCATAGGATCGGTCGGCACTTCGGCAGTACCGATCTTGGACACCACATGGCGAACCTCGGGGAAATGGTCCAGCAGCACTTTCTCCGCTTTGGTCGTGGTGCGAATGCTCTCACTCAAACTACTCCCCGGCTGAACGGACATCTGCATGGCAAGGTCGCCTTCTTCCAGGGTGGGGATAAATTCGGCCCCCAGCCGGCCGAACACCAACCCGGCCACGACGAGCGCTGCAAGCGCCAGGCCGATCACAAACTTCGGATATTTGAGCGCCCAAACCAGGGAAGGGCGATACAGGCTTCGGAAGAAATGCATGATCCGGTCGGCCCACGATTGGTGGGTTCGCACCTTTTTCGGCAGTACCAGGGCGGTCATCATCGGAACGTAGGTCAACGACAGGATGAGCGCGCCCAGAACCGCAAAACTGAAGGTCATGGCCATCGGGCGAAACATCTTTCCTTCAATGCCGGTGAGCGTCATGATCGGGATAAATACCACCAGAATAATGAACACCCCAAAGACTGCCGAACGGAACAATTTGGCGCTGGCTTCGGATACGATGCCGTCCATCTGGGATTGGCTTAGTTGCTTGCCGACATGGTAGGTAAAAACGGCGTGCAGAACCCCTTCCATCACGATCACGGCGCCGTCGACTACAATCCCGAAGTCGATGGCGCCCAGCGACATCAGATTGGCCGAAACGCCGAAGTACCGCATCAATATGACCGCGAACAACATGGCCAGCGGGATCACCGAAGCCACGACGAGGCCCGCACGTATATCGCCGAGCAGAAAGACCAGCACGAAGACAACGATCAGCCCTCCTTCGATCAGGTTGTTACGCACGGTATGGGTCGTTTTCTCCACCAGCACCGAGCGATCGAGATAGGGATACAGGGTGATGCCCTCCGGCAGCGATCTGCTGACCTCTCCAATGCGAGTATGAACATTGGCGATCGCCTCGGAAGAGTTGCCCCCTTTCAGCATCAGGGTGATCCCACCGACAGCTTCGCCCTTGCCGTCCATCGTCATCGCGCCAAAGCGATCCGGGCTCCCGAACGTAACCCGCCCCAGATCCTTGATGAGGATCGGGATGCCGTTACGCTCCTCGACCACCACTTGCTCGATCTCCTGCAGATCGTGCAGCAGTCCCTCGGTTCGGATGTAGAAAGCGTTCGTATGTTTTTCGATGTAACTGCCGCCGCTGTTCTGGTTGTTTCGTTCCAGGGCGTCGTACACTTGCGGCAACCCGACATTCTGACTTTCCAGCAGGATGGGATCGAGAGCAACCTCATACTGCTTGAGGTAACCTCCAAAGCTACTGACCTCGATGATGCCCGGCGTGCCCGAAAGCTGGCGCTTGACGATCCAGTCCTGGATAGTTCGCAGGTCCATAGCCGAATAACGGCCTTCGTAGCCGGGATCTACCTCCAACACATACTGGTAGATCTCACCCAGACCAGTGGTAATGGGCATCAATTCCGGAGAGCCGATGCCGGGCGGGATTTCCCCGGCAGCGATGTTGATCTGTTCGCTCACCAATTGCCGGGCTTCCAGCACCGGCATATGATCTTCGAAGACGATCGTGACGACCGACAGACCGAAACGGGAGATCGAGCGGATCTCCACAACGGATGGCAGGTTGGCCATGGCCACCTCTACCGGATAGGTAATGAACTGTTCGACCTCCTGGGGGGCCAGCGAGGGAGAAACCGTCACTACCTGCACCTGATTATTGGTGATATCCGGAACGGCATCGATCGGCAACCCCTGGAGAGCAAAGATGCCCCCGGCGATCAGGCCGGCGACCAATAGGCCAACGATGAGTTTGTTCCGGACGGAAAAGGAAATTATTGATCCAATCATAGTTCAAATCCTTCAAAATGGGATACAAATCCACTGCCCCGCGGCAGCGGGTTAAAAATGGGCTTCGATCGGGAAGAGAACTAGGAAAGGACGGGAGGACGGAATACGGAGCGCAGTTCGTCGGAAGACTTCAGGGTCTGGGCGCTCGGGAATACCAAGCCCGGGGAATGCTGCGGCGGGCGCAACTGTAAGGAAAAGCCGGGCAGGATCACGGTCAATCCATAACTTATCGTGGTCAGAGGTAAGCCCTGATGAGGATTTCCACTGCCGGGATGCTCATGAGAAGCGCCCCGCACATAGTGCTCGACCACAAAAGACACGATGGATTCGGAAGTCCCTTCGACTCTGGCAAGCTGCTGATGATTCGAGAAGTGCTGCAGAAATACTGGAATCCTGGCCAACTGACTGAAGTCAGTGCGCGGGAACAAAGAGCCCACCAGGAAAAGTAAAGCCAGGAAAAATGCCAGAGACTTCAACGGAAAGTATTTAAGAATCTAGATGCAAAGATACAACTTTCCAATTGCTATTTCTGGAACCATTATCACAAAACTGTAAAAAAGGAAAGCCCCCGGCATTTGCATGCACCGGGGGCTGTTTTTTGGGGTTTGTCAAAGTTCTATACCGGAGGGCGCGAAATCGTTACCCGGTCGCAACCACTTTTCAGCTTACTTCCAGATGATCGAGTTTGTGCTTGATCATCGGACGCAGGCTCGTAGCCGCCTGCATCAGCAGAGATGCCGTCGGCGGAAAAGGAATGGGTTGGTTGCCGATCCGGCGCCGGGAATCGTCGCTCAATGCCCGGCGGTCGCCTCTGAA
>JAGQXA010000657.1 GCA_020436865.1 Saprospiraceae bacterium
AGGATCCTGGGTTCTCCGGCGCTTTTGGCCTATGTGACCAATGTAGATCGGCAAGGAGTAAGATATGGCGGGATCTCTGATAGAGGGCGTTCGTACATGAGCGGCAAAGCGGTATTTATCGCAAAGAAGATGCTGACTATCTATGATTCTGCCGACCCTTTCGGGCCTTTCTTTTCGAGATCAAGAACGCCTTGAATACAGATGTGTTTAAGGTATCGAACTATGAAGACCTGAAGCCTAGACAGGCTGCCCGAAAGATAGCCGAAGCAGAGGCTGCACATCTAACGCAATTATGGGATGTCTATCTGGAATCAGGAGATCCGGCTTTGATCAAGAAAGTCGATGAATGGTATAGGAAACTAAAAGAAACAGGTCAGGAAGATAGGATTGAAAAAGAACGGGACACCCGCATTGTCGTTCCCCATCTTAAATCAAGGGTCAAAGGCACCACCCTAGGAGGGAAAAAGCAAGAAATGACCATCTGGGAAGACTACAGCAATCAAATTGAAAAGTCCAGGAGAAGTGAAAAAAAGAAGGAGGAGAAATAAGTGCCTGCCTGGCCGGCCACGCCGAGGTGCTGGATCTACACAAGTCACAATTCTCAGGCCAACGCATCCATAAACAACTGATTACCAACACAAAAATTTTTCATTTGCCGATCTTTCGGGCAAAATAGCTGTCCTTTTTTCGCGAAAACTGTCAGCGCCCCAATCCCTGCAATTTTGTAATTAAGTCATCCGATCACTATACTGATCCGATCACTGGGCGCTGGGCAGGCAAAAAAAAGGGGCCGACGCGCGAATCGCGCGGCGGCCCTCTGCTTATACTGTACTTTTGATCCGGTCTAGTGCGCCTCGGCCATTTCGGCCTGGTAGTCGGAGATCAGACGCGTTTGGATATCGTGCGGTACCGGGCTGTATTCAGCGATGCGGCGGCTGAACTTGGCGCGGCCCTGAGTCAGGGAGCGCAAGGTCGAGGAGTACTTGTACATCTCCGCCTGCGGTACCTTGGCGTTGAGCTTCTGGTAGTGCCCTTCGGCCCCCATCCCCTGGATGATGGCCCGGCGCGTCTGCAGATCGCCCATCACATCGCCCATCACGTCGCCGGAGCAAAGCACCTCCAGATCGTAGATGGGTTCGAGCAACTGCGGACCGGCATTCTTAAAGGCATCCTTGAAGGCCTGGGTAGAGGCCAGCATGAAGGCCATATCGTTGGAGTCGACCGGGTGCATTTTGCCATCGTAGACGCATACGCGAATGTCCTGGCAGTAGGAGCCGGTCAGCGGGCCTTCTTCCATTTTCTGCAGGACGCCCTTCTTGATGGCGTTCGAGTACTTGGAGTCGATCGAGCCCCCTACCACGCACCAAAGGTACACGAGCTTACCGCCCCACGGCAGCTCTTCGACCTCCGTATTCCTGACGGTGAGGTCGGCCGGATTGGGCATTCCTTCGAAATAGGGCTCGATGCGCATGTGCACTTCGGCAAATTGCCCGGCGCCGCCCGTCTGTTTCTTGTGGCGGTACTGCGCGTCGGACGGCTTGGTGATGGTTTCGCGGTAGGAAATACGCGGCTGAATGAACTCCATCGACACCTGGTATACCTCTTCGATGCGGTGCTTGACCAGGTCGATGTGCAATTGGCCCTGACCGTGCAGAAGCGTTTGCTTCAGGGCCTTCGACTGCTCGACGATCAGCGTCAGGTCTTCTTCCTCGATCGTGTGCAAGGCCTTCATCAGCTTCTCCATCTCGTTCTTGCTGGGCGGATCGACCGCCACGCGAATGCGCGGTTCGGGGAAGTGCATCGGTTCGATCTTGCGGTCGGAGCCCTTGGTGTTGAGCGTTTGGTTGGAATGGGCCTCCTTGAGCTTGACGGTCACCCCGAGATCGCCGGCACGCAGTTCCTCCACCTGATCGCGGTTCTTGCCGTTGGCGAGGAAAAGCTGACCGAAACGCTC
>JAGQXA010000658.1 GCA_020436865.1 Saprospiraceae bacterium
TACCAGATCTTTGTCGGACCTTGCCTTTCGGCCTGGAAACGCTTTTGGGAAACGCGAAACTATAGCCGCCTGGCAGTGCTCGTCGACGAAAATACGCGCCGTTCTTGTTTGCCCCTTCTCGAACCTTACCTGCCGGCCGATGCCGTGCTCATCGAGATCGAGGCGGGTGAAACGCACAAGAACCTCGACACCTGTCGCTTCATCTGGGAAGAAATGCTGCGGCACGAACTCGATCGCAAAGCGCTGCTGCTCAATCTGGGCGGCGGCGTGATCGGCGACATGGGTGGTTTCTGCGCATCGACCTACAAACGCGGGATCCATTTCGTACAAATGCCCACTACCCTGCTCTCGCAAGTCGACGCCTCCATCGGCGGCAAACTGGGCATCGACCTGGCTTATGTGAAGAACAGCGTAGGCCTCTTTGCCGATCCGCAGGCCGTATTCGCCGATCCGGCCTTTTTGCAGACCCTCCCGTTCGACGAATTGCGCAGCGGCTTCGCCGAGATCGTCAAACACGCCCTCATCGCCGACCGGTCGCTATGGGAAGAGTTGCAGGAGATCGACCTGCATGCAGATACAGACTGGAGTCGCTGGCTCCTTCCCTCGCTGCGCATCAAAAAACAGATCGTAGAGAACGATCCTTATGAACAGGGCCCGCGCAAAGCGCTGAACTTCGGGCATACCATCGGCCATGCCCTCGAAAGCTGGGCGTTGGAGGGCAGACAGGCGGTGTTGCATGGCGAAGCCGTAGCGGCCGGAATGATCTGTGAAGCTTTTCTGAGTTGGAAGGCGGGCTTGCTCCACGAAAGAACGCTCGCACAGGTAGTCGGCTTCCTGCAGCCGCGCTTCCCTTCTCTGGTGGCCGAGCCAGGGACTTTCGATCGCCTGCTGGCCTTGATGCGGCTGGACAAAAAAAACGAGGCGGGGCAGATCCGTTTCGCACTGATCGGGCCTATCGGCCAATGCGTGGTCGATCAAACCTGCTCCGACGACCGGATCGCCGAAAGTCTGGAGTACTACCGCACTAAGACCCGATCAGCTGATTGAGTTCTTCCTGAATGAATGCTCCCAGCTTTCTCACCTGCTCGACCGAAAAATCGAATTGGATCCCGGCACGTTCGTAGATCTCGCCGATCGGGCGAGTGTACCCCAATCGCAGGGCTGCGGTAAAGTCGGCAATGGCGGCTTCCGGTTCTTCCCGGTACCGCATCCAGATCGCAATGGCGCCCAGCTGGGCCATACCGTACTCGATGTAATAGAAGGGTACTTCGTACAGATGCAACTGCTTGACCCACAAGGCACGGGTGTAGTCTTCCAGCCCGCTGCGGTCGACCTCCTTCGAAGCAAAACGGTGATAGACATTCCACCAGG
Source organism: Saprospiraceae bacterium (assembly GCA_020436865.1). Classification (GTDB taxonomy): domain Bacteria; phylum Bacteroidota; class Bacteroidia; order Chitinophagales; family Saprospiraceae; genus JAGQXA01. The sequence goes on from JAGQXA010000658.1 coordinate 1,372, forward strand.
CTTCGCGCCGCTTGACGATCCCTTCGCCGGGATGCGTATAGATCCAGTGTTGGAAACTGTCGATCGCGGCAATCCAGGGCAGGGCCTTGATCACGCTTTCCAGTTGCTTAAAGCGGGCTCTCCGGAGATCTTCGGGCTTGTCGAAGAAAGCATCCCAGTAGTCCATCGTCAGCAATTCCATCGTCATGGAGGCCAGCTCGGCAATTTCAGGCGTGGGTTGTTTGGCGGAATTAAGCTCGTATTCGCGGGTCAGCAGCGAATGCACTGCATGACCGGTTTCGTGCATGAGGGTCTGTACGTCGCGGATCGACTGCGAAGCGTTCATGAAGATGAAGGGCACGCCGGTAAAATGCAGCGGCATGTTATAGCCGCCCGGGCTTTTGGCCGGACGGGAATCGAGATCGAGATGGCCCATTTCCTGCAGAATGGCCAGACTTTCGCCGAAAGAAGGATCGAGCCGTGCGAGGCAGTCGATGGAACGTTCGATCAGTTCGTCGACCTTCCCGAAAGGGCGGAGTGGCGGCTTGCCGCTCCAGTCGACGGCGAGGTCCCACGGACGCAAGGCGTCCACCCCGAGCTGACGGCGAGCGTGCCGATTGAGTTCTTCCTCGAGCGGCAGGATCGTTTTTTCGATGGCTTCGTGAAAGTCGAGGCAATCCTGCACGGTGTAATCGAAACGGCCCAGACTGCGGAATTTGTAGTCGCGATAATTGTCGAAACCGGCGTTCCGCCCCACCTGGTGACGGAGTTGAACGAGATCTTCGAACAGTTGTTCCAGCTTGTCGGCATCCTGCCCGATGCGCTCATTGATCTGGCGATAGACCTTTTCCCGCACGCTGCGATCGGTCTCTTCCAACAGGGTGCTAGCCTGTTGCAGCGTAAGGTCCTGCTCACCGTGCCGAATGGTCATGTTGGAAAAGATCGTGCCGTACTCTTGGGCCTTGAGCTGAATGTCGGTTTGCAGCGGTATGTTTTCCTCCCGGAAGAGCTCGATATCCTTGCGCACTTCGCGCAGATAGATCGCAAAGCGGTCGGGATCGAGCCGGTCGGAAAAAGGCGATTCGACCAACTTCCTGTTGAGGGCATTTTCAGCAACGGAAAGTTTGGGAGAGATCTCCTTGACCGCTTCCTGATAGTTCCGGATCGCCTGTTCATCGGCAGTGTTGACCGTCATGGCGATATAGCGCCAGGCCAGTTCTTCGCTTACCACGGCCTCCAGTTCGCTGCGATCGAGGATCCAACGGCTAAGGTCTTCCGGAGTGGAGAGGAGGCGATCCTGCAGCTCCTTGAAATAGGGCTCCACGGAAGCCCAATCGGTCAATGCGAGTTCGGCCGGCAGGTATTTCCTGGGCCGGGCCGGAGGTACGGTAACAACAGACATATATGATTTTTTTGGCCAAGCAGCTATCTCAAAGCTATGATTTGAGGTAGCTGCCACTTATTCTTCTTCCGAGTCTGCATCGGCCGGCATGGTCAGATAACCGCGTTCCTGCAGGTATCCAAACCAGCGGATCACCTTCTTGATGTCGCTCAGATTAACGCGCTCGCGATCGTAGTCGGGCAGCACGTCGGCGAAATACTCTTGCAACACCGCGGCTTCTCCATTCGCCGATACCGGCGGATTGTCGTCGAGTTGATCCAGCATGTTCTGGAACACCTTGCCGAGTTCGATCGAATCTTGCTCCATCGTGAAAATGGCGATCGATTCCAAGGGCGTGAACTGATGCTTACGGGCAGGAGCGAATTTGCGCTTCCCGGTGTCGAGGTCTTCGATGATCAGGCCGTTGTTGCGATTGGCAGCCATCCGGTAAATACCGGGCATTCCACTTACGGCCACGAGGTCTTTTAAGTTCATAGGTCGTGTTTTCTAATGCTTGCTAATCTCTCCCAAATCCCATTTCTCATATCCCAAATCCCCTCTCAAAAATCCACCAGCTTCCGCAACTGCTCGCGCAGCCGCTCCGTGGGCAGAAACTCCTTCTCCAGGGCCGATGCAAAGGGCACGGGAGTATCCAGACTCGCTACCCGCAAAACGGGTGCGTCGAGGTATTCGAATAAATGTTCGGAAATATACGCGGCGATCTCGCCGCCCAGTCCGCCGAACAGCGTGTCTTCATGCAAGACCAGTGCGCGGCTGGTCTTTTTTACCGAAGCGGCGATAGCGTCGTGATCAAGCGGCAATAAGCTACGCAGGTCGACGATATCCAGATCGAGCCCCAGTTCGTCGGCAGCTTGCAGGGCCCAGTGCACGCCCATCCCATAGGTGATCACCGAGGCCGCTGTGCCTTCGCGGGCCAGGCGGGCCTTGCCGATCTCGACCGTGTAGTAGCCCTCGGGCACCTCCTCGGTGAGGCTGCGGTACAGGGCCTTGTGCTCGAAAAAGACCACCGGGTTCGGATCGTCGAAAGCGGCCAGGAGTAGTCCCTTCGCGTCGGCCGGCGTAGCCGGATACAACACCTTGAGACCCGGCGTGTGGGCAAACCAGGCTTCGTTGCTCTGTGAGTGGAAAGGCCCGGCGCCTACTCCGGCGCCCGTCGGCATGCGGATCACCACATCGGCCGAAGCGCCCCAGCGATAATGCAATTTGGCCAGGTTGTTGACGATTTGGTTGAAGCCGCAGGTCACGAAATCGGCGAATTGCATTTCGACCATGGCCTTGAAACCTTGAAGGCTCAAGCCCAGGGCTGCGCCGATGATGGCGCTTTCGCATAGCGGCGTGTTGCGTACGCGATCGCGGCCGAAGCGGTCGACGAAGCCGTCGGTCACTTTGAACACGCCGCCGTAATCGGCTATATCCTGCCCCATCAGCACCAGGTTGTCGTGGCGCTCCATCGCGGCGCGCAGGCCATCGGAAACGGCATCCACAAAGCGCTTGGGAGCAGTGGCCTTACCCGCTTCGATCAACTCGGGGCGATGAGGAACATAGACGTCGGCCAGTTCGCCGGCGGCAGAGGAGGCGATCTTCGGTTCGGCGGCGGCCAGTTCGAGACCGCGTTCGATCTCGGCTTTGATCTCTTTGCGGAGGGTATCGATCTTCTTAGCGGTCAGTACTTTCTGCCCCAACAGCCAGCTTTCGTAGGTCGACAAGGGGTCGCGCTGCGCCCAGTGGTCCATCAGCTCTTTGGGTACGTATTTGGTACCCGAGGCCTCTTCATGTCCGCGCATGCGGAAGGTTCGGCACTCGACCAGCACCGGTTCCGGGTTCCGGCGGAGTTCTTCGGCGGTATCGCGGAGCGTGCGGTAGACTTCCAGGATGTTGTTGCCGTCGACGACCATCGAACGCATGCCGTAGCCCAAGCCACGGTCGGCCAGTTGCTCGCAGCGGTATTGTTCGTTGACCGGCGTCGACAGACCGTAGCCATTGTTCTCGATCACAAAAATGACCGGCAATTGCCAGACGGCCGCCACGTTGAGCGCTTCGTGGAAATCGCCCTCGCTGGTGCCGCCGTCGCCCGTAAAGGCCAGGGCTACCTTGCCTTCGCCCCGGAGGCGGTGCGCCAGGCCGATGCCATCGGCCAGGGCGAGTTGCGGACCGAGATGCGAGATCATGCCCACGATGTGATAGTCGAGGGTGCCGAAATGAAAAGA
>JAGQXA010000659.1 GCA_020436865.1 Saprospiraceae bacterium
CTCAACACGGCGAAGGCCAGGATCACCTTCGGCACCATGATGAAGGCCATCGATCGGGTCGAATGTTCGACCTGCGATTGCTGGTCGGGCGCTCCTTTGTAGCGCAGGGCGAGGGCGTTATAGAGTCTTTTCCGCCAGCCGGAAAGGTCGATGGCCGAAGTGTCGCGCAGGATGGCGAAGTCTTTGATCAACAGGAGGTAGACGAACACCGTGATCCCCACGAGATAGGTAGAGATGACCATGACGTCCCAGGTGATCGGCGATTGTACCCTGGCGTGAATGAACAGGTAGTGCAGCCGGTCGAATCGACCGATGCAGAGTAAGATGAACACGGGGCCGATCACGCCGGTGACCAGGGCCATTAGCGCGGCGATGCGGATGATGGGACGCCCCCACGAAACATGGCAGTAGTGCAGGATGGCGGCCAGCATGGCCGCCCCGTAGCTCACGCCGATGAAGTAGATGAAATTGGCGATGTAGTACCCCCAGACCACGTTGTCGCGCATGCCGGTGACCACGTGCCCTTCCGCGATCTGCTTGTAGAGCCCATAGCCGCCGAACAGGATGAGAAGTAGCAAGAGCCCGATCCACAGGCGGGTCAGCATTCCGGAACTTTCCAGTTGCGGACCCAGCTTCTGCAGAATGGCCATTTGCTTTTTATTGAGCTCGGTGGTTTTCATGCTGATGAATTTCGTATCTGAAAATGATTACTTCAGCTTCACGTCTTTGTACCGTTCGGCTATTTCTTCCGGGAGGTTTTCGAAACCGCTCTCGACCGGCATAATCCGGTTGTCGGGCGGCAGGTAGTAAACCCTCGGTTCGGTGCCGAGTTCCTCGCCATAGCGGTAGCCGGCGCGGTCTTTGAGCAACTGGCTAAAGCGCACGGTTTCGGAACCGTTGGTGACGATGTCTTCGTTCTGGTCGCCGAAGTAAAAAGCGCCGTTCGGGCAGGCAGCTACGCATTCGGGCAGGCGGCCCATACGCACGAGGTCGGGGCAAAAGTCGCATTTGGCGACCGTGCCGGCCTGTGCCGGAATGCTGGCCTCCGGAGAACTGTGGTGCGTGTCGAGGTCGACCGGCAGCTCTTTGTTCTCGCTCCAGTTGAAGATGCGGGTCGAGTAGGGGCAGGCCGTCATGCAGAACTTGCAGCCGATACAGCGATCGGCGTCGACGAGCACTACGCCGTCTTGTCGCTTGTAGGTAGCGTCGACCGGGCAGACCTTCACGCAGGGCGGGTTGTCGCAGTGGTAGCAGTTTTTCGGAAACCAATAGGGCGACGAATTGGGGTTGTCCTGCATCAGCTTGATCGACAGAAATTCCTGCTCGGGCGGCAGGTGGTGAAACTTCTGGCAGGCGATCACGCATTTCCGTGCGTTGGTGCAACGCGCCAGGTCGATGACCATGACGAACTTCTTGTCGGGAAAACCCTCACGTGCTTCCTGCGGGGTGGTCTTCTTGGTCTTGTGCACGTGCTTGAGGTGCGCCTTGTCGATCTCGACCAGTTCGCCCTCCGGTGTGAGCATCTTGACCGTGTCGCCCGTCTCGACCACCTCTTCGCCTCCCTGCGGGTTCGAGCAGGAGAAGAGCAATTGGCCGCAGGCAGCCAGGGTTACGCCCAGAGCGCCCTTGCGGAGGAAATCGCGGCGATCGTTCTTGGATGATTCTGACATGACTCTTGCTTTTTAGGTTCGCGGCAGCCCGGCGGTCAATTCCACAAACGGGTGATGTTGAATCCGATCAGCAACTGGCCATCTCCCAAAGCGTTCTGGTTGAACATGTTGTTGAGCTGTGGGACGATGCTCTGGTAGTTGCTGAGGAAGATCTGGAA
>JAGQXA010000660.1 GCA_020436865.1 Saprospiraceae bacterium
CCAACCAGCAAGCCGATGCCCACCGCTCGCCGGTAGCCCGGCCGTTCGTGCCAGCGAATGCTCTGGTCGATGAGCAGCGCATACAGGGTAAAGAGGTAATTGTGGGTCAAGGCGGCGCCGGTGGTGCTGTAATTGAGGTAGTTGGTCCCCAAGACCAGCACCAACAAAGCGGCCGCGACTGTCGTTTCGCCGAAATAACGCAACAGGTTTCGCCTCGCCCACCATAGTCCGAGAACGGCGACCAGCAGGCTGCCCCAACTGATCGCCATCTGATACGGCAGCGAAAAGCCGTCGGCCGGATACCCACTCACCTTAGCCGCCAGGTGAGCGAGCAAAAAGAAGGGCGAGTACAGCAGGGCCTGACCCAGGGAATACTTTAGCACGTAATGGCCGCTCTCCTCATGCAAAAAGGCCTGCTGCAATTCGAAGGTCGGTTCGTAGCGCTCCAGAATTTCGGGCATGAACGTCAGTTCCCGCAGATCGCCGTAAATGAACACCGCCGGGAGGTACAGGTAGTAGCCGCTGACGTCCCAGGTAAGCGTCGCCTCCTTGCCCTTTTTTTCCCATTTGGAAAAGGAGAAGGTCACGGCCAATAGTACTGCCACCAGCAAAAAGAAAGTACTTTGGCTGATATCTTTCATCTTTCTACTTTCTACTTTCATCTTCTTACCTCCACCACCGCCCGCAACACGCCCGGTAAGCCCTCGGTCGACACCCCTTCTACCTGCAGCAGCAGACGCCCTACGGCAGAGGTGGCGCGAAAGGTAAAGCTCATGCGCCCATCGGTTCCCGATTGTAGTTCGGGCGCCCAGTGCACGACCGGACGCAGATCGGGCCACGCATCGTCTGGACCGGGCACGACCGGATCGAAGGCGGCAGGCCGGTGTAAACCTTCGATATCGAGATTGTTCGGCGCCTCCCGGATGCGCAGGGGAAGCTCGCGGTCTTTGGTGAACACCGCCATAACCCCGGCCCCGGCGAGCGTGGGTTCAAACTGGGAGATGATGGTTTCCTTTTCGGTAAATAGCTCCAGGCGATCGATCGCGCTGAGCGGAAGGTCGAACAGGGTGCGGGCATCCGGGGTCAGATAGCCGTCGATCCAGAACCACACGCTGTTCGGAAACAGGCGCTTCGTTTTCGGATTGTAGAGCTTCAGACTGATCCGTTCGCCCTCGCGCTCGATGCGCGACCGGAGGATGATCTCGTTCAGGAATTCTTCGATATCCTCCATAGCCTGATAATTCTCTATGCGGTAACGTACATTAGGCTCGAAGTCCCGCAACGGCCCGGGAACCGCCACAGGATATTCACGCAGCGGCACGTCGAACAACTCGCGCAACTTGCGCTGCTTGCGCAGGAGGTAAAGATAGCGGTCGATCGCCGGGGTACGAACGGGTTCGGCGGTCAATAACTGGTAATCCAATACCGGGGCGGCGGTTTCCTCCAGTTCGGCCGCCACGATAGCGGGCTGAAATGGATTGAGATCATGCAGCTGTACCACCTGCGGCCCCTCGAACAGGGGCAGGCTGAACTCGAAGGCTCCATCGCGACATTTCACGAGGAAGTATTGATCGGCCGGCGTCGTATGCACCGACAGATAGTTGGTCGACAAGGGCTCGCCGCTATCGGGGTCGCTGGCGCGGCCGCGATAGACGAGCGTCTTTTCCGACGGGATCGCAGCGCCTCCCGGCTTCGCCTCGGGCCGGCCACGCTGCCAGATGTCCGCTAATCGATACGGTCGGTCGGCCTCTTCGGGCAACCAGTCCAGATCGAGTACCGAGGCCGACAAACTTGCGTCCACCGGCCGGCCGGCCTGATCGGTCACCCGGAATTCGAGGGTGACCTCCTCTCCGGAGCGGGCGGTTTCCCGCAGGGGCAGGAGCTCGATCTGTAGCCCGCCGGAACCGGCCGGGCCCGCCGGCGCTTCGCCCTGCTTGGTCGCGACCCACTCGTCCGGCCGTTCGACCGGCTCGTCCGGAAAATGGTAGATCGGCAGTAGTTCGGTATACGCGAAGTCGTTGCCGAACTGTAGGTTCCAGCGCGTGTAGACCCGGACCAGATAGTAAGCGGAGGGCCATTCGTAGGGTATCTGACGGTCCCACAAGGCATACTTTCCGGTACGGCGCAGCCGGTCGCTGACGAGCACGGTTCCGTCCGGGGCGATCAGGTCGAGATACACCACTGCGCTGGCCTCTTCCGGGAGTGGCCCCAGAAAATAGACCTTCGCCCAAATGTGCTCGCCGCTAACGTAGAACGACTTGTTGAAATGGATGTAGAGATCTTCCGGGCCGGCGGTTTGTGCCGCAAGGCGAGCTAGTAGAAAACAGCAAACGAACGACAGCCAAAGTTTTGAACGGGTCATTTCCTCCGGGTGATTATCGATCAGAACCAATCGGGTTTGACAATGTGGTCGCCGGGCAACGTGCCGCAAAAGCAGCATTCTTCCTTCGGCAACATCTGAAAAACCTGCACGTACCCCAGGTATTGCGACCAGGAATTGATGTTCGGGCAAAAGTCGGGGATAGTGCCGGGCGGAATATCTCCCGGAAGAATGAAAGTGCGCACGGTATCGACGTTCGACACCTCGAAGAAGCCCAACACCACTTCTTGCGGATCGTCGATATTGTACGCATTCCCGGGCACCCCCGCTGCCGGCGCGTCGAAGATGCTGCCCGTCTGCACGGTGACCTGATTGATCTTCAGCCAGTACTCGTAGGCCTCTTCGGAGATGGAGTGTTGATAGACGTTGTAGTAATGCCGGCCCCGAAATTCCTGTCCGTTATCGCGCAAGTCCTCGTC
>JAGQXA010000661.1 GCA_020436865.1 Saprospiraceae bacterium
GTGTCGAAAATAGTGCTTGGGCGTGCGGGTGGTAAAAGCCTTGACCTCTCTGATAAAGTGCATTTGATCGAAATAGCCGCAGGAGTAGGCCAGGTCGGTCAGGCGCTGCTCCGGCCGTCGGTTATAGGCCAGAATGGCGCTGTGGAAGCGGAGGATGCGCGAATACGCTTTCGGAGAAAGGCCGACATAGCGCGCGAACAGCCGGTCGAGCCGCCGGTGGTGCAAGTACGAACGGCGACATAATTCAGCGATCGATAGCTGTCCGTTCGCCTTTTGGATCTGCCGGATCAGTCCTTCCACCAAGAGGTCCTCCGGACCAGGTTCCGACAGGGCAGACAGGAGGTAGCGCTGCACCGTTCGCAGTTGATCGACCGGATCGTCGAGCGAGAAAACCCGGTCGACGGCCTCCCGAAAGGGCGATCCGAACGCTTCTTCCGCCGGGATCAGCGAATCGGTCAGTTCGAGCATGGGCAAAGCGGTAAAGCGACTGAGGCCGACCGTCGTAAAGCGTACGCCGATGGTCTGCAGGGGGGCCGTCGATTGAAAGTCGTAAAAGAACGGCCGGCTTTTCTGACCGACCAATACGGCTTTTTCGCAGATCACGGTGCGGGAGTCGCATTGCGGATCGCATCGGTTTACGGCCTGGCGCACAAACATGAGCGAAGCGTTGCCGTCGGGCGCCACTACTTCCCGGGGCAAAGGCGGTTCGTGCGGACCATGCGTGATCGTCCAAAAATTTTCTACGAGGCGCCGCAGCAAGGGTGGCGGCGCAAATTCCTGATAGCGCATAAGAAACCAGTCTGGAGAACGCAACAAGGCCGGCAGCCGGAGTTCTGGAAGGAAAGAGACCGTTTTCCGGATTTGGTTGCAGGCAAGCGCGATTCGGGAAGGCCTGGAGCAACTTTGCCGGTGAGCAAAAGTCCCGGATTTGGTCATTTACCCAATTCTGTCTAATTTAGCGGTCGCTCCCGTCCTTTTCCTTTTCAATCCAATTCAGATCCTGTTCTTCTCTCGAAGCGCAACAGAGGAGGATTCAGGCCGGTGGCAGACACGTTTAATTCCAAAATTCTTAACCTTATTCATGACAATGACTAAACTGACCCAACTCCTGGCCGGATTGCTGTTGTTCTCCGCTGCCTTCCTGACCGCTTGTGGCGGCGACGACGATGCCGATCCCTGTGGCACTAATTTCAACTACACCCTCGATCTGCAGGACGAGGCCGATGCCCTGTCGGCTGCCGCCTCGACTTATGCCGCCGACCCCACTACCGCAAACTGCAATGCGTTCGTAAGCGCGTATCAGGACTACCTCAATGCCGCCGAAGACATCGCCGATTGCGTACCGACCGCCGATCAGGCCGCCTATCAGCAGGCTATCGACGACGCTCAGGCTGCACTGAGCGCTTTGGCCTGCTAAGGACCCATCGCGTTTGCGCTCGACACGAGCGCGCCATAAAAGGGAATTCCATTCCAGGAATTCCCTTTTCCTTTTCCACCCTGCACCACAATCTTCTGCCGATGCCACAAAAAATAGCCCAGCTCGCCCTCGTTGTGAGCGACTACGACGAAGCCATCGCTTTTTACTGCGAAAAACTGGGGTTCAACCTGATCGAAGATACGCCCCTGAGCGCAACGAAGCGGTGGGTGCTGGTCGCGCCTCCGGGCGACGGAGGCGCCCGTCTACTGCTTGCCCGGGCAGCAACCGACGAACAGCGCAGCCGGGTGGGCGATCAAACCGGCGGGCGCGTTTTCCTGTTCCTGCATACCGACGATTTCTGGCGTGATTTCGAGCGGTATCGAGGTCTCGGCGTCCGCTTCGTACGGCCGCCTCAGGAAGAACCATACGGCACGGTGGCCGTCTTCGAAGATCTGTATGGGAATCTCTGGGACCTGATCGAACCAAAGGCCGGATGATGGCCTGTTTTTCGGTCTTTTTCCTGATCTTGGGCTGCACATTTTCGACACCAACCTCTCCCTCCAGTGAAAACAATACTTGCGTTCTTTCCCCTGCTCGCCCTCCCCGGCCTGACGGCCGCCCAAGAAGCCGATTGCCTCTGTCGAAACGACCTGGCATTCGTATATGCCGAGATGCAGAAGCTACCCTCGTACAAAGATCAGATCGAGGGCCAGGCAGCGTCGGAATACCGAACTCTGTATGAAGAACTACAAAATGCGGTCGACTGCCGGGAAACGACCGCCGAGTGCTTTTCCCTGATCAGCCGCCTTTTCATTCCCATCCGCGACAAGCATGCGGGTGTACGAGGGGTCACGAAGCGATTTACCCAGACAGACCTGACCGACAGCGCCATTGTGGCCGACTATCGTCGGTCGGAGATCTTTCTGGAGAACCCACGGGTCGCAGTCGATTTGGACTCGCTCCATCAGGCGCTCTCCAACAGAGGTACCGAAGAGGTGGAAGGCATTTACTACTATCGCGATCTGATCGTTCTTGGGCTTTTCCGAACCGCCAAACCCGATAGTCTGCTCGGGGTAGTGCTCCGCTCGGAATTTCCCCTTTGGGAACCCGGGCAGGTCGTTTTCCAACTCACAGAATACGCCCCCAACCAATTCCACTCCATTCACCCCGGTCTGTTGCGACGCAATCTTCTCTTTTTCAAAAATGAAACCTACGAGAACCAACGCCTGATCGAAACGCCCTGGAAAAAGTTTCCCGACCGGATCGACTACCACCTGATCGAGGAAGGCGCCGAAACCTTCTCCTTCCGGACGATCGAAGAGGGTATCGACTATCTTCGGCTTGGCGACTTTTCGATCAATCGCGAGAACCGGGCCAAAGCGGATCAGTTCTACGCCCAGATCAAAGGTCAGTTGAAGTCGAAACACCTGATCGTCGACTTGCGGAACAATTCGGGAGGCGGCAATAAGACCTCGAAGCAATTCCTCAAACTGCTTCGCTCCTATGCCCGAAAAGGGAATGTCTATCTGCTGCTCAATAGAGGCTGCAAGAGCAATTGCGAGATATTCACCCTGACGCTGCAAAGGTCGAAAAAGGTGCAGGCGTTGGGACTGCCCACTCAGGGCGCCCTATCCTACGGCACCAATTACGGACGCCGGCTTCCTTCACCGAGCGGGCGGTTCGAGTTTGTGATCACCGACATGGACTTCAGCCAGTATCTCCCCTATGAAGAAGTGGGCATCGAACCCGACATCCGCCTGGACTACAACCGCGACTGGATCGAACAGGCTTTGGAGATCATCAACGGGAAAAACGATTGAATATGAAGACCTACATTGCGCTCTTACGGGGCATTAATGTCAGCGGACA